>NZ_DAIEII010000005.1:0-45326 GCF_027352875.1 Gryllotalpicola sp. | reverse complement strand
CCCCGTTCCAGCAGCTGCTCGATCTCGACACGGTCATCCAAGGTCAGGTGTCGGTAATGTGCGGTCAAGGAAGCGCAACCCCTCCGGTCGTCGGCGTGAACAACCACAACCTACGAGGCGTTGCGCTTCCGCCCAGAACCCCGGCCCGGGGGAAGTCATCCTGCCCATTCTGTTAGAGTCAACAGGTTGCCGTCTAACGGCCGCGGGCAGAGAGCGTCAGGGCAGAAGGCCCGGGCACCGCGCAGCAAAACGAAAGGGGATCCTATTCATGGCACTTGATTCAGAGGCCAAGAAGGCGATCATCGACGAGTACGCGACGCACCCCGGTGACACCGGTTCCCCCGAGGTGCAGGTCGCGATCCTCACCAAGCGGATCAAGGACCTCACCGAGCACCTCAAGGAGCACAAGCACGACCACCACTCGCGTCGTGGTCTGCTCATCCTGGTCGGTCAGCGCCGCCGCCTCCTCGGATACCTCCAGGAGATCGACGTCAGCCGCTACCGCGCGCTCATCGAGCGCCTCGGGCTCCGCCGATAGTTCCGCGCCTCCGGCGCGCGAGCCGATAGTCAATAGCTCGCCAAGCCTCAGAGCGGCCCGGCGCACAGTGTGCGACGGGCCGTCTCTCATAAGGTCAGGGGATGTTCCGCCGTCATCCCGTCATCGCCCCGATCACGATCGCCTACCTCGCGGCCGTGGCCTGGGTCACGCTGACCCCGGGCAACGTCGGCCAGAAGGACACGGCCGTCTTCTGGCTCTACGTGCACATCCAGCGCTACGCGGGATCATCGTCCGTGCTGGCGCACTGGGCGACGTACCCGCATCTCGAGTTCACCCTCAACGTCGTGCTGTTCCTGCCGATCGGGCTGTTCCCCGTGCTGCTGCTCGGGTGGCGGCGATGGTGGGTGGGGCTTGCCCTCAGCATCGCGTCGACCGGCGCCATCGAGTTCGTGCAGCGGTACATCCCGGGCCGCGTCTCCGACATCCGCGACGTCGCGTCGAACTCGCTCGGCGGGGCGATCGGGGTCGTGATCGGCATCGGGTTCGCGCTCGCCGCGTCAAAGAGGCTCCGGCGCCACTGACGGGGTTCGCCCAGACCTCTCTGATAGCCTTGCCGTTCGTAGGAGTAGGCCGGCAGGCGCTGGTCCTCGGTGGTGGATTTCGGACGCGGTGCCGAGACCTTCTACTGGTGGCCAGTAAGAGCTTCGGGCTCGGCCCTGCCTGCATCCTGCTCCTGCATGCAACCCCGCATGCCGCATCCGGCGGCCGGGGAAAAGACAGGAGAAAAGACCTCAATGGAAGGTCCTGAAATCAAATACGCCGAGGCTGTCCTCGACAACGGCAAGTTTGGCAAGCGCGTCATCCGCTTCGAGACCGGCCGTCTCGCTCAGCAGGCGCAGGGCGCCGTCGCCGCCTACCTCGACGGCGAGACGATGCTGCTCTCCGCGACGAGCGTGAGCAAGCAGCCGAAGGAGCAGTTCGACTTCTTCCCGCTCACCGTCGACGTCGAGGAGCGCTCGTACGCCGCCGGCAAGATCCCCGGCTCGTTCTTCCGCCGCGAAGGTCGCCCTTCGACGGAGGCCATCCTGGTCTGCCGTCTCATCGACCGCCCGCTGCGCCCCTCGTTCATCGACGGTCTGCGCAACGAGATCCAGATCGTCGTCACCGTCCTCGCCATCGCGCCGGACGAGTTCTATGACGCGCTCGCCATCAACGCAGCATCCGCGTCGACCCAGATCTCGGGCCTGCCATTCTCCGGCCCGATCGCCGGCGTGCGCGTCGCGCTCATCGGCGACCAGTGGGTCGCGTTCCCCAAGGCGTCGCAGCTGCTCGACGCGGTGTTCGACATGGTCGTGGCCGGCCGCGTGGTCAAGGCCGCCGACGGCTCGTCCGACGTCGCCATCATGATGGTCGAGGCCGAGGCGACCGAACACAGCTGGGAGCTCATCCAGGGCGGTGCGACCAAGCCCAGCGAGGCCGTCGTCGCGCAAGGTCTCGAGGCGGCCAAGCCCTTCCTCCGCGTCCTCGTCGCCGCGCAGGAGCAGCTCGCCGCCCAATCGGCGAAGGAAGTTCAGGAGTACCCGGTCTTCTTGCCCTACAGGGCCGAGACCTACGCCGCGGTCGACGCGCTCGCGCACGACGACCTCGCGAAGGTCTACCAGATCGCCGACAAGATCGAGCGCCAGAATGCTGACGACGAGCTCAAGACCCGCGTCAAGGCCGACATCGCCGCCAAGGTCGGCTTCGGCGAGCTGCCCGAGTCGGCGCTTTCCGAGGTCAGCGCCGCCTACAAGTCGGTGACGAAGAAGGTCATGCGCACCCGCGTGCTCCGCGAGGGCATCCGCATCGACGGCCGCGGCACCAGGGACATCCGTCCGCTGGACGCCGAGGTCCAGGTCCTCCCGCGTGTGCACGGTTCGGCCATCTTCCAGCGCGGCGAGACGCAGATCCTCGGCGTCACGACGCTCAACATGCTCAAGATGGAGCAGCAGATCGACTCGCTGTCGCCCGTGACGACCAAGCGCTACCTGCATCACTACAACTTCCCGCCCTACTCGACCGGTGAGACCGGCCGGGTCGGCAGCCCGAAGCGTCGCGAGATCGGCCACGGATTCCTCGCCGAGCGTGCGCTCGTCCCGGTGCTTCCGAGCCGCGAAGACTTCCCGTACGCCATTCGGCAGGTTTCCGAGGCGCTCGGCTCCAACGGCTCGACCTCGATGGGCTCGGTGTGCGCCTCGACGCTCTCGCTGCTCAACGCGGGCGTCCCGCTGAAGGCGCACGTCGCGGGCATCGCGATGGGCCTCATCTCGGAGCAGACCGAAAGCGGCACCGAATACGCGGTCCTCACCGACATCCTCGGCGCCGAGGACGCCCTCGGCGACATGGACTTCAAGGTCGCCGGCACGTCCGAGTTCGTCACCGCGATCCAGCTCGACACCAAGCTCGACGGCATCCCGTCGGCCGAGCTGGCCCGTGCGCTGCAGCAAGCGAAGGAGGCGCGTACCACGATCCTCTCGGTGCTCACCGCCGCCATCGACACCCCCGACGAGATGGCGCCCACCGCGCCTCGCGTTATCAGCGTGCAGATCCCGGTCGACAAGATCGGCGAACTCATCGGACCCAAGGGCAAGACGATCAATGCCATCCAGGACGAGACCGGCGCTCAGATCTCGATCGAAGAGGACGGCACCGTCTACATCGGCGCCACCGACGGCGCGTCGGCCGAGGCCGCCCGCGCCCAGGTCAACGCCATCGCCAACCCGACGAACCCGGAGGTCGGCGAGCAGTTCCTCGGCACCGTCGTGAAGCTTGCCGCGTTCGGCGCCTTCGTCTCGCTGCTGCCCGGCAAGGACGGCCTGCTGCACATCTCCGAGGTGCGCAAGCTCGCCGGCGGCAAGCGCGTCGAAAACGTCGAGGACGTGCTCAGCGTCGGCCAGAAGATCCTCGTCGAGATCACGAAGATCGACGACCGCGGCAAGCTGTCGCTGGCTCCCGTCGTCGCCGATGGCGAGGGCGGCGCGTCGGCCGAGGCTGTCCTCGAGGCCGCTGTCGAGTAGTCGGTACCTTAAAGCCCGAGGGCGCTGCGCGGAGTGTTCCGTGTGGCGCCCTCGGCGTACCAGACCCCTCTTTTGGGGATGGCGTTTTCGCACAACTCGGCAAATTTCTCGTAACGGTTCGGGTGCGCCCTCCGAGGATGGGGGGAGAGTGACTTACCCTCATCCAAAGCGCTGAGGGAAATGGGGGCGGGCATGGTCGAGAAGCACGCCGATCCGGCTGTCCCCGCGCGCGCCTCCGAGTTGGACGCCGACGAACTCCAGGTGCGCTCTGACGCTCTGCTCGCCGGCGACGCCGACCGCACCGCTCCTGTCGCGATCGTCGCGCGCCGCCGGGTCGGCGAAACCGAACTCGACGTGTTCCCGATCGCACTCGGCGCCGCGCGCCTCGCCGCGCTCGACGACGCCGTGGCGTTTGCCATCCTCGACCGCTTCGCCGCCCGCGGAGGCACCCTCATCGACCTCGCGAGCCACGGCGGCCGCGGCCGCAGCGAGGCGCTCGTCGGCGAGTGGCTGGAGAGGCGTCGCCTCACCGACCGCATGCAGCTCTCCATCAGGATGTCGCCGACTGCCGGCGTGCTCGAGCGCGACGCCGCCCCGAGCGCCCAGTCGCTCATCGCCGCAGTCGCCCGCGCGATCGCGCGGCTCCGCGTCGACAGCGTCGACCTCGTCATCGTGGACCTGCGGACGCCGGGCATCACCCTCGAGCACGGTCTCGCGGCCATCGACAGCCTCGCAACAGCCGGCCGGGCGCGGTACGCGGCCGTCGCCGGCGCGACGGCCGACGAACTGCTCAGCGCACGGGTGCTGGCCGCGGCGAACGGCCTGCCGCGCTTCGTGGGCGTCCTGGGCGACTGGGACCCGCTCCAACGCAGCGCGTTCGACGGCGAGGTCGGCATGGCCATCGCCGCGCAGAATCTCGCGATCCTGCCCGATGCGAGCCTCGCCGCCTCGCTCCTGTCGGCGCCGCCGCTGCCGCAGAAGGAGTTCGCCAGCCGTATCCTCGGCCTCGGTCTGCCGACCCGCGCGCCGGGCGAGCGCGCCGTCGATCTGCTGGGACGCGGCCGTCAGCACCGCGTCGCGGCGGTCCTCGACCGCGCCGCCGCCGAGCACCGCGTCCGCCCGATCGCCGTCGCGCTGGCCTGGCTGCTCGCCAAACGCGGCGTTGCAGCACCGATCGTGGGTGTCACCCGCCCTGAGCAGATCGACGCGATCATGACCGCGGCAGCGGTGCGCCTCACGCGCTCTGACATCCTCGACCTCGATCGCGCGGTCGAGGGCTAGCCGCCCGGGCGGAGCATTCGGCTCGCTTCCTCGTCGGCCAGGACGATCACATCCGGGTGGTGCTGCAGTGCAGACGCGGGCAGATCGGGCGTGACGGGGCCCAGGATCGCTGCCGTCAGGGCTTCTGCTTTGGCCGAACCGAACGCGAGCACGACGAGAGTTGCAGCATTAAGGATGGTCCCGATGCCCTGCGTGATCGCCTGCATCGGCACCGCGTCCAAGGCCCCGAAGAAGCGCGCGTTGTCGCGCCGGGTGCGCTCGTCCAGATCGACCAGGCGTGTGCGGGAGTTCAACAGAGACCCGGGCTCGTTGAAGCCGATGTGTCCGTTGCTGCCGATGCCGAGCAGTTGCAGGCGGATTCCGCCGGCCCGTGCGATCTCGTCATCGTATGCAGCAGCGACCGCCTGTGGAGATGGCAGATGCAGATGGTCGGGGGCGAGGCCGACCGGTTCTGCGAACTGGCGCAACAGCGTGGCACGGTAGCTGTTCGCGTCGTCCGGAGGAAGACCGATGTATTCGTCGAGGGCGAATGCCTGCGCGCGGGAGACGCCGGATTGCAGTTCCGGATCGCCGGAGACGAGTATCGCGAGTTCTTCGTAGACGGCCTCGACGCTCGAGCCCGTTGCCAGGCCGAGGACGGGACTCTCCGTCCGGAGCACACCCGCCAGCAGATCCGCCGCCTGTCGGGACGCCTCATCGCGGTCGGCGACGATCAGACGGAGCGAAGAACTGGCGGGCATGTGAGTCCTTTACCTTGAAATGTACAACTAGGAAAATAATGTACATTGCGCTCAAGACCGCCATGCCGTGAGCGATTCGAATGCCGTATGTCGGATGAATGAAAGGACCACCGTGTCGCGGATCGAGAGCGTGATCATGCACCGTCGAGAGATTCCTCTGGTGCGACCCTTCGTGACAGCCGTGAGAACCGCCTACACGGTCGATGCCCTGCTGGTCGAGGTGCAAGACAGCGACGGACGTTCCGGCTGGGGGGAGGCTCCGACCAGCTGGCGGGTCACCGGCGAGAGTCACGCGAGTGTGACCGCCGCGATTGAAGGACCGCTCTACGAGGCCATCCGCGGTATGCCGGTGGAAGACCCGGTAGCGGTGAGCGCGGCTCTGGAGAGAGCGGTGGTGCGGAACTCCTCGGCGCGTATGGCCGTCGACTGCGCGGTGTACGACCTCGCAGCGCGCCAGGCCGATCTTCCGCTCTACAGGTACCTCGGCGGAGAGCGTGACGTGGTGCGCACCGACATGACCGTTTCCGCGGCGGCGACGGGGCGCGAGGTCGACGAGCTCGTGCGCAGTGCCGTCCGGCACGTCGACGATGGCTTCACCACCGTGAAGGTGAAGGTCGGAGCCGGAACCGACGACCGGACGGTTGTCGCCGCAGTCCGCGCGGCTGTCGGTCCGGAAGTCGCACTGCGAGTGGATGCCAATCAGGCGTGGCAGCCGGAGCAGGCCGTGCGAATCATCTCGGCCTGGGAGGATGACGGCATCGGCGTCGAGTTCGTGGAGCAGCCGGTGCACCGGGATGACGTGGCAGGCCTCGCGCACGTCACCGAGGTGGTGTCGACGCCGATCCTGGCCGACGAGACGGTCTGGGCGAGACGGGATCTGCGCGAAGTGCTTCGCGTGCGGGCCGCAGATCTCATCAACGTGAAGCTCGCGAAGACGGGCGGCCTGCGCGAGGCGATCGAACTCGCCGTTCTCGCTCGGCAGAACGAGGTCGGCGTCGTGATCGGCTGCATGTCCGAGACCCACGTCGGTATCGCTGCGGCGGCCGCGCTCGCCTCCGCCGTCGCCCCCGACGAGCCCCAGGATCTCGACGCAGGGCTGTGGCTGGTGAGCAGTCCGGCGCAGGGCGGCGTCTTGTACCAGGCCGAACTTCTCCGCTTGTCGGGGGAGCCGGGGACGGGAATCCTCGGGCTCAGACGCTGACGGATCCGGCCGGAATTCCGGTCGAGCCGACGGACGACGGACGGCCCGGTCGAGAAGCACGCCCGTCGATCACCGCGTCGCTTCTTCCAAGAGCTCCAGGATGTGCCGGTATTGCTGCCCGGTGGCGCGGCTCATTCCGAGTTCGCAGGTGAGGTTGGCCGAAGCGTAGGCGCTGTAATCGCGCTGCCCGATCGCCGCCGCCTCGGCCCGGGTGGCGGATGCAGTGAGCTCGGGATGGAGCATCCCCCGGTCTCCGGCGAATCCGCAGCATCCCCAGTCGTCCGGGATGACCGCTTCGACGCTGATCGCTTCGCCGATCCTGATCAGCGGATCGGTCACCCCGAGCTGGGTGGAGGAGCACGTCGGATGCATCATGAGCGAGTCGAGACGCCGCGTGATGTTCAGACGCGGCAGAAGCTGCTGTTCGACGAACTCGACGGCGTCGATGATTCGCAGTCCGCTTTCCGCGGCCAGGTTCAGGAACCCCTCCGTGCACGAGACACCGTCGGAGATCACCGGGAGTCGGCCCCGATCGCTGGCCGCGAAAAGCTCAGGGACCACGTTCTCGGTCATAGTCTGGTGCCCGGCGTGGAAGCCCTTCGAGGCCCACGGCGTGCCGCAGCACATGTCACCGATCCTTTCGGGGATGAGCACCTCGACCCCGGCCCGGCGACAGAGGGCGAGAAACGCCTCGCGGACTCCGACTCCGCCGGCTGCGGGCGCGAACATGGTGCCGATGCAGGACGGGACATAGACGGCGGCGGGGTCGGCAGCGGCGAGCGGGTGCCGCGGGCTGCCACCGGCGGGGAGGTCGGCACTGTAGCGCGGCACGGTGTCGGCACCGAGCACCGCACGGCCGAGCCCGGTCGTCGCGGATACCAGCGGCGCTGGCATCGCCTTGGCAGTGTTCATCGCCAGAGCCGCGACGTTGGTGACAGCCCCCCAGCGCTTGGCCGCCTGGTTCCAGCCCGTCTCAGCGAGCGCGTTGTTCCGCTCGCTTCGAAGCCTTTTGACGAGTTTGCCGGTGTCGATGTTCACCGGGCAGGCAGTGGAGCACATGCCATCAGCCGCGCAGGTGTCCAGGCCGTCGTAGCCGTAATCCTTATCGATCTCCGCGACCAGGCCAGCGTCCCCGGCCAGCAGTGCGCGAGCGCGCTCGCGGCGTAGGACGATGCGCTGCCGCGGTGTGACGGTGAGGTCCTTGCTCGGGCATACCGGTTCGCAATAGCCGCATTCCACGCACCTGTCGACTTCCTCTTCGACACTGGGTGTGAGCTTCAGGTATGACAGCGGACCGTCGGGGTCTTCGTTGAGCAGGACCCCCGGGTTGAGTATGCCCGCCGGGTCGACAAGCCTCTTAACTTCGCACATGATGTCGTAGAGTTCGTCGCCGAACTGGCGGCGCACATAGGGCGCCATGATCCGGCCCGTGCCGTGCTCGGCCTTGAGCGTGCCGTTCTGGCTGAGAACCAGCTCGACCATCTCCTCGGTGAACGCAGCCGAGCGTGCGCGCGAGGCGGGATCGGCGAAGTGCTCGGTGAGCATGAAGTGGATGTTGCCGTCCTTGGCATGGCCGAAGATGACGCTGTCGTCGTAGCCGTGCTTGTCGAAGAGAGCGATGAGCCCCTTGCAGGTGTCGCGGAGTCGGTCGACGGGGACTGCAATGTCTTCCAGCAGTGCGGTCGTGCCCGAGGGTCGGTTTCCGGCCACCGTGGCATAGAGGTCCTTGCGGATGTGCCAGAGGGCGTTCCGGCGCGCGGCGTCCTGGGTGAGGACGGCAGGATGCGCCAGCGGCAGATGCGCTGCAAGCTGTTCCCACGCGTCAAGTCGGGCGGTGAGATCCTCGGTGCTCTCCTCCTGATACTCGACGAGCAGCGCAGCGTGCTGGTCGACGGGGAGGGCGAGAAGCTCCTCGTCGGCGGCGGGGTCGCGCTGCGCAACACGAAGCGCGGTCGCATCCAGCAACTCGATGGTGGCGAGACCTGACGCGACGAGTGCGGTCAGCGCGCTGGTGGCCTCGTCGAGAGTCGGGAAGTAGAGCATGCCGGTCGCGACATGCGGTTTCACCGGAAGCGTGTCGAGGACCGCCTCAGCGACGAAGGCGAGGGTGCCTTCGGAACCGATGACGAGGTGCAGCAGGATCTCGACGGGCTGATCGTGATCGGTGAACGCGTTGAGTCCGTAGCCCATGGTGTTCTTGAACGCGTACTGCGTCGCGATGGCCTGGACGGACGCCGGGTTGCTGCGGATCTGATCGCGCAGTCCGCGCAGACCCTCCCACAGTGCGGGCTGACGTGTGCGCAGCTGCTCGTCGGCGTCGGGAGCGGCGGTATCGATGCGCGTCCCGTCGGGCAGGACGAGGACGGCGGAGCGGATCGTCTTGTAGGCGTTGAACTCGGTGCCGCAGGACATCCCGCTCGAGTTGTTTGCAATGACCCCCCCCATGGTGCAGGCGGCTTCGCTCGCGGGATCGGGTCCGAGTTTGCGCTTGTGCCGGGCGAGGCGGGCATTGACCTGTCGGACCGTGGCGCCCGGTTGGACACGCACCGCCTCTCCGCCGTCGAGGATCTCGATGGCGCGGAAGTTGCGTCGGGTGTCGAGCACGAACGCGTCGGTGGAGGCCTGGCCGGAGAGACTGGTGCCACCGGAACGGAAGGACACCGGGATTCCGCTGTCGTGGGCTAGTCGCAGGAGACCGGCGAGGTGGCCGGCATCGTTGACGGTGATGACTCCGGCCGGCATCATCAGGAAGTGCGAGGCGTCATGGGCGGCCGCCAACCGGTCGGTCGCGCGCATGCGCAGGCTTCCCGCGGCGAGCGCTTCGATCTGATCGGTCAGCTTCGGGGTGAGGGTCGGGGTGGGCAACGGTGCTCCTTGGTGGGTATGCAGCGGGCGGAACGGATCCTCCCGTTCGGGCCGGTCAGGCTGCGGTCAGGGTGCGGCCGGGAATCGCGGCGATGAGCTGCTTCGTGTATTCATCGCGCGGCGCCTGGAAGATCTCGTCGGGTTCCCCCGATTCGACGACTTTTCCGGCGTGCATGACGTAGACGCGGTGGGCGACCAGACGCACCACGGCGAGATCGTGGCTGATGAACAGGTACGACAGGCCGAGTTCACGTTGGAGTGAGACCATCAGGTCGAGAATCTGCTCCTGCACCAGCACGTCGAGGGCGCTGACGGCTTCGTCCATGACCACGAGTTCGGGATTGAGCGCCAGCGCTCGTGCGATGGCGACTCGCTGGCGCTGGCCGCCGGAGAGCTCATGCGGATGCCGATCGGCGAACGAGGCGGGCAGCGCGACCTTGTCCAGCAGTTCACCGACGGTCTTCTCCCGCGACGCGGAAGTGCCGATCTTATGCACTCTCAACGGTTCTGCGATGACCTGGGCGATGGTGTACCGGGGGTCCAGCGAGGCGTAAGGGTTCTGGAACACCGGCTGGACGGAACGACGGAAAGCCAGCAGCGCCCTTCCTCGCAGACTCGCGGTGTCGGTTCCGCGGTAGCGGATCGTGCCGCCATCGGCCTGCTCGAGTCTGAGCGCCAGCCGAGCGGTCGTGGACTTGCCCGAGCCGGATTCGCCGACGATGGCGATCGTCTGCCCTCGCGGTACGGTGAGGCTCACCCCGTCGACGGCGAAGAACGGTTCGGTTTGGCCGCGCAGACGGTACTTCTTGACGGCGCCGCTGATCTCCAGCAGTGTTTCGGGTGTATCGCGGTCGCTGGTGTCGACAGCAGGGGCGACCTTGAGGCTGGCCATGCTGGGGGCGGCGGCGAGCAGCCGCTTGGTGTACTCGTGGTGAGGGTTGGCGACGATCTCAGCAGCCGGGCCTGATTCCACGACCTCGCCGCGGTACATGACGACGACCCGGTCGGCGCGCTCGGCGGCCAGCGCGAGATCGTGGGTGATCAGGAGAACGGCGGCGCCGAGGTCGGCGGCGAGGCGGCCCATCTGATCGAGGACCAGCCGCTGCACCGTGACGTCGAGCGCAGATGTCGGTTCGTCGGCCAAGAGCACCTCGGGGCGGCAGGCCAGTGCCATGGCGATCAGGACGCGCTGGCGCATACCGCCGGAGAACTCGTGCGGGTATTGGTGGAACCTGATCTCCGGTGTGCTGATGCCGGCCTCGCCGAGCAGCCGGATCGCCTCCGTCTCGGCGGCACGCCCTTTGGCGTGCCCATGCACCTCAAGGGCCTCGACGATCTGCTTGCCGACCTTCATCACGGGGTCGAGATTCGTCATCGGGTCCTGCGGGACCAGGCCGATGCGGTTCCCGCGGACGCTCGTCATGGTCTTTTCGCTGGCGGTGGTGGTGTCCAGATCCTTCAGCATGATCGTGCCGGACGAGATGCGCCCGTTCTCGGCCAGGAGACGGTTAACGCTGGCTGCGAGCGTGGACTTACCGGAACCTGACTCGCCGACGACCGCCACGGTCTCGCCGGCCGCGATGTCGAGGCTGACGCCGCGGATGGCTTCTACCTCGCCCCGAGAGGTCGAGAAGGTCACGGACAGGTTGTGGACGCTGAGCACAGGCTGTCGGGCCGGGACGGCGATCATGGTAGCTCCGGGGAAATCGCGAGCGGACGGGTGGAGAGGGCGGCGAGGCCGGCGTCGAGCAGCGCGTCCTGGATCTGGACGACCGTGACGAGTCCTTCGCGCGCATCCGTGGTGCCTCTGCGGACCGGCCCGACCGTCCCGTGCAGGCGCATCGCGCCGCCAGCGATGACGAGCTCCTGCTCGAGGCCGATCCCGAACCACGTGCCGGTGAAACCGCCATGGCCCAAGAGCGTCAACTCGCCGTCGGGCGTTGGACGGGTGCTCCGGCGGAAGCCGACCGCCTGCTCCGGATGGATCGGAGTCGGCGTCGCGAACCTGGTGAGCACCGGGCCTGGGACGAAATCGCCCTCGCGTAACGCTGCGCCGAGGATCAGAAGTTCTTCGACCGTCGCGAAGAGGCCGGCGTGGCCGGCGACACCGCCGAGCGCGTGTGCGGCGTTGCCGTCGTTGACCTGCCCGCGCAGCGGATAGTCGCGCCAGCCAGCGAACTGATCGACGGCGAAAGGGACCGGATACGGGATTCCGGTGGCGATCATGGCGAATTCGTAGGCGTCGCTATCGCTGCTGGTTGCGGTCTCCGCAGCCGGGCGCGGGCCGTAGCCCGCGCTCAGACCGAGTGGTTCGGCGATGAGGGAACGGAACGCCTCCGCGAGTTCCAGCGAGGTGACCCGTTCGATGACGATGCCGGCGAGGATGAGGCCGAGGTCGGAATACTGCCAGGCGGTACCGGGGGGCAGGTCCAGGGGGAGAGTCTGCGCCCACTGGAGCGCGGTGTCGCGGTCGCTCGTCTCGAGGTACAGCGGCCACCAGGCTCGAAGACCCGCGGTGTGCGTGAGCAGCTGTTCCAGGGTGACATCGTCCTTGCCCTCGCCCCGAAAATCGGGCAGATAGCGCTGGACGGGCGCCGCGAGGTCGAGCTCGCCTTCGGCGACGAGACGCATCGTCAGGGCGGTGGTCGACGCCACCTTGGTGACCGAGGCCAGGTCGAGGTCCAGGTCGATCGTCATCGGCACACCTGGCGCGCCCGCCGCGGGAAGCCGGGCCCAGCCTCCGGCGGCGACATCTGTTCCCGCCGAGGTGCGGACGCCGATGATGGCGCTGGCCGGATGGCGATTGTCATCGCCGAGGGTCAGCAGTTGGTCGACGGCGGAGCTGAGGTGGGTCATCATCCGGCATCCGCTACCGGGACCACGGTGAGCCCTGTCGGCCATTGGGGGGAGCGGATCAGTGGCGGGAAACCGCCAGTCGGTGCAGGCGTGAGACGGCCGAGCACGCGGGGGGCGGTGGCACCGGTGCAGCTCGGGACGTTGCCGGGCAGTCCGTGGAGCGTCGCCCAGCCGATGAGCGCGAAGGCGATCGCCTCTTTGTCGTCGGCGGGCACGCCGAGAACATCGCTGGCGATCACCTGCACCTCGGGCAGGAGTGCGTTGATGCGCTCCATGAGCACCGGGTTGTGAAGTCCGCCCCCCGAGACGACCAGGAGATCGAGACGGGCGGCGCGGATCGCGTCCGCGACCGTGACCGCGGTCAGCTCGGTCAGTGTCGCGACGATGTCGGGAAGCCGTGGATCGACGCCGGCCCGTGCGATCGCGGCGGTCACATGATCGTGATGGAAGAGCTCCTTCCCGGAGCTCTTGGGGGCGGGGAGCGCGTAGTACGGCTCCTCCAGCAGCGTCTGCAGTAGTCGTTGGTCGACGACACCGGCTCCCGCGAGGGCGCCGTCCCGGTCAAAGGTGTCGTCCGTCACGGGGGAGGCGGTCACCACGGCGTCGATGAGGGCATTGGCCGGTCCGATGTCCCAGGCCACCGGAGCGTGGCCGGGTGCGCAGACGGTCACGTTGGCGATGCCGCCGAGGTTCAAAGCTCCGGCGCGCTGTCCCGCAGCGCGGGCCGGGCTCAGGATCAACTGGTCCAGGATCGGGACCAGCGGAGCGCCCTGGCCGCCGACGGCGATATCGGCGGCGCGCACGTCCGAGATGACTGGCAAGGCCGTCATCTCGGCGATCCAAGCGGCTTGTCCGAGTTGGAGGGTGCCGAGGGCGTGTCCGTCGTCCACCCAGTGGAAGACAGTCTGTCCGTGACTGCAAATAGCGTCGACAGGACCGGACCAGGGCAGTGCGGCATGCGCCTCGAGTGCGTTATGGGCCGCGGCGGCGAATGCCTGTCCAATGCGGGTATCGAGCTCGCAGACGGTCTCGAAGCCGACGCGCGAGGGCGGTAGAGCCTGGAGCAGACTCGAGCGTAGGTCCGCGTCATAAGGAATCGAGTCGGTGTACTCGACCGAGCCGGTGAGCTTCTCGCCGTCTTCGGTGAAGTCCACGACCGCGATGTCGATGCCGTCGTGCGAAGTGCCGGAGATCATCCCGAGGATACGCATCAGCGGCCGACGATCTTTCCCAGAAATCCGCCCGCTGCCTCGAGCGCGGCGCGAACCTCTTCGGCGTCCATTCCGGTAGCGATCATCGCGATGGCCTCCTTGGCATGCCAGTCGGTACGGTCCAGTGCTTCTCTCGCAGTCTCCTCATCGGCGCCGGTGGCCATGACGACGATGCGGATGGCGCGGCGGACGAGTTTCGCGTTGGTGGCCTTGACGTCCACCATCAGGGTGCGGTACGACTTGCCGAGCTTGATCATGCTGACGGTGGAGAACATGTTCAGGACCATCTTCGTCGCGGTCCCCGCGGCGAGCCGGGTGGATCCGGTCACGATCTCGGGGCCGACCGGAATCTCGATACCGAAGTCGGCCGCCGCCGATACCGGGGTGTTCAGGTTGCAGGACAGCCCGACGGTGAGCGCACCCAGTTCGCCGGCGCGACGCAGCGCGCCGATGACATAAGGCGTGCGGCCGCTTGAGGCGATGCCGAGCACCACGTCCAGTGGAGTCGGGTTCAGGCCGTCCACGTCCGCGGCGCCCGCGTCGTCGCTGTCCTCCGCGGCTTCGACCGAGCTGACGAGTGCGGCAGGGCCTCCGGCGATCAGGCCGATGACGACACCGGGGTCGGCACCGAAGGTGGGCGGGATCTCGGATGCGTCGAGCACTCCGAGGCGGCCCGAGGTGCCGGCACCGGCATAGATGAGCCGACCTCCGCGCCGCATCCTGTCGATGGTCGCCTCGATCGCGGTGGCGATGACCGGCAGAGCCTCCCGAACAGCGACGGGAATCGTAGCGTCGCGATCGTTCATGAGCGTGACGAGCTCGGCGACGCCGAGCTCGTCGAGCATGAGCGAGTCGTCGGCGACGGCCTCGGTCACGAGATCGTCGAGGTCGGTGTTCGGAGGATTAGTGGTCATCAGTGGCTTCCGGTCTTGGGGTCGAGTGCGGCGCGCAGGCTGTCGCCGAGGAGGTTGAGCCCGATGACCGCGATGACGATCGCGGTGCCCGGGAAGTAGAGCATCCAGGGTGCGACCGAAGTGAGCGACTGCGCGTCCTCGACCATGCCGCCGAGGGAGGCAGCTGGCGGCGGTGTGCCGAAGCCGAGGAAGCTCAGGGACGCCTCCGTGAGGATCGCCCAGGAGAGGGAGAGCGTGATCTGCACGACGAGGATGCTGCGCATGTTCGGGATGACGTGCTCGAACAGGGTGGACAGTCGGCTTCGGCCGATGGCGGTGGACGCCATCACGTAGTCGGCGCTGCGCAGAGTCAACACCGGTCCACGGGCGACGCGGGCGAAGATCGGCAGGTAGACGATCGCGATCGACAAGGCGACCGTTTCCCAGCTGCGCTGCAGGGTGGCGGCGAGGGCGAGGGCGAGCAGAAGCGAAGGGAACGCGAAGAGGACGTTGGTGATCACGCCGACGATCCGGTCGATGAGGCCCTGATAGTAGCCGGCGAGGACACCGAGAGTCGTTCCCGCCAGGGCTGCTGCGGCCACCGAGACGATGGCGATCCGAAGCGAGTTGGCGAGCCCCGACGCGACACGCGCGAAAACATCGCGGCCGAACTGATCGGTCCCGAACCAGTGCGTGCTGCCGGGCCCCTCCAGCGCGCTCGAGACGGTCTGTTGTGCGGGGTCATGCGGGGTGAACCCGAACAGGCCCATGATCGCCAAGATGACGATCACGGTCATGAGGACGACGGAGGCGATCCCGGAAGGGGTGCGGAAAGCGGCACGCCAGACGCTCTTCCGGCGTGCGGAGCCCATCACGATGGTCGTCATATCGATCGTTTTGGCGGTGTTGCTCATCGGACGCGCACCCTCGGGTCGACCACGCGATAGACGAGGTCAGTGAGCAGGTTCACCAGGACGAACATGGTCGCGATGATGAGCACTGTGCTCTGCACGACTGCGTACTCCTTCTCGTTCAGGCCCAGCAGGACCTGTCGTCCGATGCCGGGGATGGAGAAGATCTGTTCGGCCACGAGCGCTCCGCCGAGCAGGAATCCGAACTGCAGACCGCTCATGGTGACGACCGGGATGAGGGCGTTGCGCAGGATGTGCCTGAATTGGAGCCGACGCTCGGGGACACCCTTGGCGCGGGCGGTGCGCACGAAGTCCTCAGCGCGAATGTCGAGGATGGCGGTGCGGGCGGTCTGCATCACCGGAGGGGCGATGCTGATGCCGAGGACGAGCGCCGGCAGGATCATCTGCTCGAGGTTCAGCGCGGGGTTCTCGAGGAGGGTGTTGTAGCCGGCGCCGTTCGGATACCAGTTGAAGGTGTTCGCAAGCCAGCTCGCGACGGCTGTTGCCAGCAGGAACGAGGGGATCGACAGCGCGAGAAGGCTGCCGAACTGGGTGAGGTTGTCGCGCGTCTTCCCCGGCCGACTGGCGGCGAGTACGCCGAGTGGCACGCCGAGCAGGAGACCGACGACGATCGAGAGCACCGCGAGTTCGAGGGTGTTCGGCAGCGACTGGGCGGTCATCTGCAGAACGCTCAGATGAGACGTTGCGGATACTCCGAGATTGCCGGTCAGGACTCCGCCGAGCCAGCTGAAGTATTGGGCGATCAGGGGCTTGTCGAGACCGTAGTAGATCTCGAGCGAATGGAGTTGCGCAGGGGTCAACTCGCCAGCCGCGGTGCCGTAGGCGGCAGTGATCTGGTTGCCCGGCACGACGCGCAGCAGGATGAACGTCAGAATCGAGATCCCGAGAAGGGTCAGGAGCGTCTCGCCGACTCGGCGGGTGACGGGGTGGCGCGCAACGGCGCGGAGCTGGTTCATGGGATACGTCTTAAGCGGAGAGTGTGGGGCGGGCGCGTGGCGCCCGCCCCACACTGGATGGTCAGGAGATCGATGCCTTCCACAACGTCATCAGGTCGGCGTCGACCCGTGGCTCGAACCCGTGAACCGAGGTGTTGAGGACGATGTACTCCTTCGGGGTGAACAGCCAGATCCATGCCGCGTTGTTGACGAGCTGCTCGGAGATCTGCTTGTAGATGGCCGTGCGCTGTGCGGTGTCCGTGGTGGCGATGCCCTGGGCAAAGAGGTTGTCCAGTTCCGGTGAGCGGTAGCCGGCGACCTTGTTGTATGTGCCCGTCGATGTGAAGTATCGGGCGTACATGGTGTTCGGGTCCGGGCTGCCGCTGTTCTGCGCGATGGCGGCGTCGAAGTCACCGGCCAGCCACTTCTGCACATAGGTGTTGGAGTCCAGGGTCTGGACGTTCACCTTGATACCGACCTTGCCGAGTTGCGCCTGGATGTTCTGGGCCTCGTCGACCGCGCTCGAGTAGAGGCCCTGCGAAGTCATGAGGTTCAACGTGAAGCCGTTCGGCGTTCCGGCCTTGGCAAGGTACGACTTCGCCTTGGCGAGGTCCTGCGTCGGGCAGGGCTGATCATTGGTGTCGGATTTGAACTGTGGCGACGTGATGGGGCCGGTGATGTCACCGGCGCCGAGAGCTGCCGAGTCGACGACGTCCTGGCGGGAGATCGCGCACTGGATCGCGAGGCGGGTGTTTACATTGGAGAGCACCGGGGACGCTGCGCGCAGCTGAAGGGCGTGGTACTGAAGCGAGCCGACCGAATCGGTCGTCACCGTCGGTGATGTTGCCGTCTTCGCCGTGACGGGGTTGTCGAAGACCGCGATGTCCACGGCGCCGGTCTTCAGCGCCAGGACCATCGACTGATCGTCGGGGATGATGCGGAACTCGAGTCCCGCTGCTCCCGGCTCGCCGCCGAAGTAGTCGGCGTTGCGCTTGAGCGTGATCGATTCGTTCGGGACGCGGCTGACGAACGTGTACGGGCCGGAGCCGTCGGGCTTCGTCTGCAGGCTGTCGACCGAGACGTCAGACGGCACGATGCCGGTGTTCGGCTGGGTCAGGCCGGCGGGGAACGAGGCGTCCGCCTTCTTCAGCTTCACGACGACCGTCTGCGGGTCCGGGGCCTCCACGCTCGCGACCGAGGCGAAGTAGGACGTCGAACTCGCCTTGGAGGCGGGATCCATGATCTTGTCGAACGTGTACTTCACATCGGTCGAGTCCAGCGTGGATCCGTCGGCGAATTTGACGCCGCTGTGGAGGGTGAAGGTGTAGGTCAAGCCGTCGGAAGACACCTTCGGCAGGTCGGCGAGGCCGGCGATCGGCTCCTTCTGAGCATTCGAGTCCAGCAGCGGGCTGTACAGCTGCGACAGCACCTGCAGCGACTGCTCGGACGTCAGTGTCCACGGGACCATCTGAGTGGGGTCGGCGGTGATGCCAAAGACCAGCGTTCTGCCGGAGTTCGACGAGCCGGTGCTGGAGTTGCTGGTGCCGGAACACCCTGCGAGCAGCAGAGTGGCGGCGGTAACCGCGGCGCCGGCGACGAGCGCACGGCGGGTGGAGCGGCTGACCTGATTCACGGGGTCTCCTTGGTATCGGGTGATGCGCCTGCTGTGGTCGGCAACACTGGCGGCGCTGCCAGCATCGACGTTATGGCAAATTTGTTTCCCAAATTGTTTCTAAGCTGTAAATTTTTTTACATGGTGTTGGGGCCAACGTCAACTTATGGACCATCCGGCTCCGGAGAGCCGAACCGCGGCTTGCCGCGGTCCCCTAGCGACCGCGCGATTCGATATACGGTGATGTCCTACACGAGCACGGATGGGGTGAGCTGATGACGGAGGACGTTCTGGTGCGATTGCGCCAGCAGCTGCCGGCGTTGCGGCCCAGCGAGCAGCGAATAGCGCGAACCGCGATCGCGGATCCCGCCGGAGTTTCCGGCCTGAACATCACTCAGCTCGCGTCGCGAAACGACACCTCGACGACCACGGTCGCACGCTTCTGCCGCAACATCGGCTTCGACGGATACAAGAGCTTCTGCCTTGCGCTGGCGCGCGCGGCGGTCGACGAAAGCGGTCGCCGCGTCGAGTTCGGTATCTCGGAGGGTGACATCGACCCGACGGATACCACCGCCGAGGTCGTCCGCAAGCTCGCCTATCAGGAGGCCCGCGCTGTTGAGGAGACCGCGGCGATGCTCGACCTCGCCGAGGTCGATCGCCTCGTCGCCGCGATCAGCGGTGCCCCCGTGATCGACCTCTATGGTTCCGCCGGCTCTGGACTCGCCGCGCAGGACCTCCAGCAGAAGCTGAGACGCATCGGCTATCAGGCCAACGCGTGGACCGATGTCCACCTTGCGCTCACGAGCGCCGCAGTACTGCCGCCCAATGCCGTTGCGATCGCCTTCTCGCACTCGGGCGAGACGGAAGAGGCCATCTCGTCCATTGAAACTGCAGCCCGCAGCGGCGCCTTCACGGCGGCGGTCACCAATTTTCCGGACTCGCCGCTGGCGCAGATCGCCGACGCTGTCCTGACCACGGCCTCGCGCGAGACGCGCTTCCGCTATGGGGCGATGTCGAGCCGCATGGCTCAGCTGATGATCGTCGATGTGATCTTCATGGGCGTAGCGCAGCGCAAGCCCGAGGCGATCTCCGACCTGCTGTCTCGCACGCTCGCTGCTGTCGCAGGCCGGCGTCGGCCGCGGAAGAACGACACGCTTTAGCCTTGTCCAGCGGCTGCGGCGGCGGAAGCCGCCGTGCTCATCCGCCGAGCGTTTTGGCCATCCCCAGTTGCGGCTGGCCCCACTCGGCGAGGGTTTCCACGCGCCCGTCGGGCTCCCAGCCCTGACGGCGATAGAAGGCTATCGAAGGGGCGTTCTGCTGAAAGACCCACAGCTGCCCGGTCGCGGCGCCCATGGCGTACAGTCTGGTCTCGGCTGCGGCGAGCAGGAGCCTTCCTGCCCCGCCGCCCTGGAGGAACGGAGAGACATACAAAGAACTCACATATCCCACGTCGTCCGGCTCGAGCCGGAAGCCGACGAAACCGCAAACCTCGTGCAGGTCGGCGTCTGAGACCGCGACGACAATGGGGGACGCGCGCCGCGTCAAGGCATCGGCCCACAGGGACCGGGCCTTCTCGGGAGTCATGGTCGCAACCAGTTCCTCCGGGAGGGCCGCGGGATAGCTGATCCGCCAGCAGTCCGTGAACACCGTGACGATCTGCTCCAGATCGGAGCGTTCCGCATTGCGAAGGGTGACCATGCACGCCACTGTAGGCGAACTGTTTTCTATCATTCGCTCTAAATGAAAATAGTTACCATCAGCGTCTGCCGTCGGTGTTTCGGAGGATGGTTCTGCCGAACGCGGCCGCAACCCCGGGGTTCATTACGCGCCCGGCGTGGATGTTGAGTCCGTTGGCGAGAGCAGGGTCATTGCTGGCCGCGGCCTCCCAGCCGTGGTCTGCGATGGCACGGACGTAGGGCAGCGTCGCGTTGGTCAACGCTCGCGTCGAGGTCTCCGGTACCGCGCCGGGCATGTTCGCGACGCAGTAGTAGAGGGCGTCGTGCACGGCGAACGTGGGGTCGTCGTGGGTCGTCGGATGGGATCCCTCAAAGCATCCGCCCTGATCGATCGCGATGTCCACGAGTACCGAACCCGGTCGCATCGCGGCGACCATGTCGTCCGTGACCAGCTTGGGAGCTGCGGCCCCGGGGACCAGCACCGAGCCGATCACGAGGTCGGCGCCAGCGAGCTGCTCGGCGATCTCGTAGCGGGTTGATGCGCGCGTTTGAAGGCCGGGGTAGCGTTTCTCAAGCCCGCGCAGGCGGGGGAGCGACACATCGAGCACGGTGACCTCGGCGCCCAACCCCAGTGCGTTGGCGGCCGCGTGTTCACCGGCGACGCCGCCACCGATGACGACGACTTTAGCCTTGGGCGTGCCCGCCACTCCGCCGAGCAAGGTGCCCCGACCGCCAGCCGTGCGCAGCAGCGCCTGCGATCCGACGGTGATCGACAGCCGTCCGGCGACCTCGCTCATGGGTGCCAGCAGCGGAAGGCTGCCGTCGAGCAGCTGCACAGTCTCTAATGCGACTGCTGTTGTACCGGCGGCCAGCAGGGCCTCCGTCAGCGGACGGTCGGCGGCAAGGTGCAGGTAGGCGAACAGAGTCTGGCCCTCGCGCAGCCGCGGATATTCGGCCGCGATCGGCTCCTTCACCTTGACGAGCAGGTCGGACTCGACCCAGACCTCGTCGGCGGTGTCGACTATGAGCGCGCCGACCGTGCGGTAGGCGGCGTCGTCGATGCGCGAGCCGGCGCCGGCCCCGGCTTGCACGCGCACCGTATGGCCGACGGACACCAGGGCATCCACGCCGCCAGGGGTGATCGCCACGCGGTTCTCGTTGTTCTTGATCTCGACGGGGATGCCGACGTCCACGGGTGACTCCTTCACTTCCTGTTCGACGAAGATGATCGTCGTCGCTGACAAGGATCGATGAGACTCCGTTTCTGGAACGTAAAATCAGAATATTCTTCGCCAGAACGCGGGGTTTGCAGCTGAAACAGAAAGCGAGTCTCCGTATGCCGAACACTCGAGCGAAGGATCTTCACGCCCGCGGGGCGGGTTGAACGACACTGACCTCAGGCTCATCGAGCTGCTGGCCGCCGACGGTCGGATGGCGAATGCCGAGTTCGCCTCGCGTCTCGGCATCGCGGCATCCACATGTCACGCTCGGTTGCGCTCGCTCGTCGACCGCGGAATCATTTCCGGCTTCCATGCCAGCGTCGACCACCACAGTCTCGGCCGGGGGCTTCAGGCGATCATCGGCGTCACGCTCCGCCCAGGCTCGCGCCAGAGCAGCATTACGGCGTTCGCGGAATCCGTCCGCCGACTGCCTCAGGTGCTGCAATTGTTCTTCGTCGGCGGTGTTGACGACTTCCTGGTCCATATCGCCGTCGCAGATTCGAGCCAGACACGGGAATTCGTCGTCGAGCACCTGTCGGCTCAGCACAGCGTCGCTTCGACGCGCACGAGCATCATCTTCGAATATCATCGCAACACCGTGTCCGCATCGTTCGAGTGAGACGCATCGCGCAACGTCACGCGCCGATGATCGCGCGGTCGAGGGCTAGCTGTCCGCCTTTAGCATCCGGCGGACAGCACGGTGGAGTGCCGCTCCCACGGCGGCCGATTCGCCGACATCCGTTCCCATCAGGCTGCCGTCGCGCAGGAGCATGAGCTCCTCGACAGCGCCGTCCAGGTCGCCCCGGTAATCCGCCTCGGTCAACAGTTCGCGAAGCACACCGCGCTCCCAGGAGCGGTGCTCGGCGACGACGATACGGACGGCGTGTTCCGGATCGTCGAAAAAGGCCGCGGCGTCGAAGAACGGGTCGCCGTGGAATCCCTCGCGCCGGGCGACGTCGCCGACGAACTCGGCGATGAGCAGCAGCGCCTCCACGGGGCTCGCCACGGAATCCCGCACCAGCTGGATGTCCCGCTGTACCATCTCGTGGCGGCCGCGCACGTAGGCGATGATGAGGTGCTCTTTGGAGCGATAGTGCTTGTAGAAGGTCGCCCTCGTCACGCTCGCCTGCTCGAGGATGCGCTCGACGCCGACATTGCGGATGCCCTCGTGGTAGAACAGCTCATCGGCGACGGCGAGGATACGCACCTTGGCAGGAGCGGGCGGGCGCGGCGCATCGATCGGCATGGGTGCGATCCTAGGGGGCTTGTGCCGCACATTCTGCCCCCTTTCGAGGGCGGCCGGGCCGCGAGGTCGGACGGGACGAGCCTATCTCCGCCGGGTAGCCTTGTCTTCATGACGATCCGCGTAGCGGTGGTCGGCGCGACCGGCAAGCTCGGTTCTGCGGCGGCGACCCTGCTGAGGGCGACCGAAGGCATCGAGGTGGTCGCCGAACTGCGCTCCGGGAGCGCCCTCGACGAGATGCTCGGCACCGCGGATTCCCCTAGCGACGTCGTCCTGGACGCGACGAGCTCCGCGGCATCCCCTGCGATCGTCGAGTACGCGGTGGCGAACGGCCGCGACGTGGTCGCCGGGAGCTCCGGCTGGACGCAGCAGCGCCTCGGAACGCTGCGCACCCTGCTCGAGGCGCACCCCGAGCGCGGCGTCCTCGTCATCCCCAACTTCTCGCTCGGCGCGGTCCTCGGGACGCTGTTCTCGGCCTATGCCGCGCGGTTCTTCGACGCCGTCGAGATCGTCGAGACGCACGGTGCGGGCAAGAGCGACTCCCCGTCGGGCACGGCCATCCGCACGGCGGAGAGCATCGAGGCGGCGCGCGGTGATCTCGGCCCGGTGGAGGCTCCGCATGCCGATCAGCGCGCCCGCGGTCAGCTGGTCGCCTCGGTTCCGGTGCACTCGCTGCGCCTGCCCGGCGTCGTGGCGCAGCAGCGCGTCGTTTTCGGCGGCGACGGCGAGACGCTCACGATCAGCCACGAGACCGTGAGCAGTTCGGCGTACTCGAAGGGCATCGTCGCTGCCGTCCGAGCCGCCCCGACCGCGACCGGCCTCGTCGTCGGCCTCGACCGAGTGCTCGGCCTCGACCTCGGCCACCGCTCGTGAAGAACCGCGTCGCCGCCCTTGTCATGGCGGGGCTGCTGCTCATCTATATCGCCATCGCGGGCGACCGGGCCGTGATCCTGCTCGCCTCGCACTCAGTCGCCGGCATCGTCGGCGGCATCGCGCTGGCCGTGTTCCCCGTGCTCATGATCTGGCTGCTCTGGCGCGAGCTGCTCTTCGGTTGGCGCACTCAGCAGCTCGTCACCCGCCTCGATGTCGAGGGAGGCCTGCCGTATGAGTCCGGCGACCGGCTGCGTGGCCTGGAGCGCCGGGCCGCGGCCGACGAGACCTTCCCGAAGTACCAGGCCGAGGTCGAGGCGGATCCGCACTCGTGGCGCGCCTGGTTCCGCCTCGGGCTCGCCTACGATGCCTCGGGCGACCGGAGGCGCGCGCGCTGGGCGCTGCGGGAGGCCGTGCGGCTCGAACGCGCCGAGCACTCCGCGAGACCCGCGCCGCTGTGACCGGGGACGCCGCTCTCGTAGAGAGCCTCATCGCGACCATCCCCGACTTCCCCGCGCCGGGCATCGTCTTCCGCGACCTCACCCCGGTGTTCGCCCACGGCCCGGCCCTGCAGGCTCTCGGCCGCGCGCTGGCCGAGCCCTTCGAGGGCTCCTACGACACGATCGCGGGGCTCGAGGCGCGCGGATTCCTCATCGCCGGCGCCGCCGGCGCCCTCAGCGGCACGGGCGTGCTCACGGTGCGCAAGGCAGGCAAGTTGCCGCGCGCCGTCCTCAAGCGCGAGTACGCGCTCGAGTACGGCACCGCGGCGTTCGAAGTGCATGCCGGCGAACTTCCGCCGGGTTCACGCGTGCTCATCGTCGACGACGTGCTCGCCACCGGAGGCACGGTGTGCGCCGCCGCCGATCTCATCGAGGCAGCCGGCTGGGAGGTCGCCGGCATTGCGGTCGCGCTCGAACTCGCCGGTCTCGGCGGCCGCGAGCGCATCGGCGATCGCGCGTCGGTGTTCTCGCTGCTCAGCTACTGATCTCGATGTCAGGCGAGCGAGGCTTCGAGGGTGATGGGGATGCCCGCGAGCGCCTTCGAGACGGGGCATCCGGTCTTCGCGCCCTCGGCGATCGTCTGGAACTGCTCGGCGGTGATGCCGGGCACCTCGGCGCTGACGAGCAGGTGGCTGCCGGTGATGCCGCCCTTGGAGATGTCGAAGGTGACGGCGGCGGTCGTCGCCACCCGCACCGGGGGGAATCCTGCGCTCGTCAACTCGTTGGAGAATGCCATCGAGAAACAGGCGGCGTGGGCCGCGCCGAGCAGCTCCTCAGGGGTGGAGACCCCGGATTCACCCTCCGACCGGGCCTTCCAATTGTACGCGAACGTCGCCAGATGCGACGAGTCGAGGCTCATGCTGCCGTTGCCCTCGGCGAGGGTGCCGTTCCATACCGCGGATGCTTCGCTGGTGAGAGCCATGGTGCGTCCTCCTGCTCGGTTCAGCCGGCGATCGCCGACGGCCTCAGCCTAAGCAGGGGGCGCGCGGCGCGCTACGCGTGCAGTGTCTCGCCGCGCCGCGACCGGCCGAGCAGGCCGGCGTGCGCGAGCAGCAGGTAGATCTGGCAGCCGAGGCAGTACGCGAAGACCGAGTTGAGGAACGCGGCCACGAAGGCGAAGGCGGCGAACAGCCAGACGCCCCACTCGACGCCGCCCGCGCCGAGGATCACGCCGACACCCGTGAAGAGGAGGCCGACGAACTGGGCGAAGGTCGGCGGCGCCGGATTCTCAAGCTCGGCCGGCGGCGCGAGGCGCGGACGCACGAGGTTCTTGAACAGCAGTCCGTAGGGGTGCCGCTGGATGCCGGCGAACGTGCCCCAGGCGAAGAGCAGCGCGATGACGATGAGGAGGACGAACGCGGCGAGCTTCGCTCCCGCGGTGGGCAGCAGCGCGAGGAAGATCGTCACGAGCAGGAGCACGGCGGTGATGCCGGCGCCGAACCGGGGTCCGCGCGGGTCGATTCCGCGCTGTTCAGGCTGCGACATGGGTTTCTCCGAGGATCTGGTCGAGGCGCTCGGCGAGTTCGCGGGGGCGCGGCGCACCGCCGATGCGGGCGCGAATCGCCCCCGCGCCGTCGAGCACCAGGGTGGTGGGGGTCTGCAGGACGTTGAAGCGCTTCGCGACGGCGGGCGCGTTGGTGAGGTCGATGTCGACATGCTCCACGCCGTCCCGCTCACCGGCGAGGCCGCCGAGCACGCGCCGCGTGGCCGGGCAGTAGGCGCAGAACTCGGTGGAGAACTGCAGGAGGGTTGCTCGCTCGCCGAATCCGCCGTCGACGCCCACGTCAGAGGGGCGGACGAGCGCGGGATGCACCGTCGTGCGCACCCGCCCCTGACGCGAGCGCCAGAGCACGCCGAGGAGCGTCGTCGCGGCGACGAGCGCGACGACGACTGCTGCTGCTGCGAGCGGTGACATGTTTCACACGGTAGGTCGCGACGGGCCGCGCGGACCCGGTCGTGACGAACGGTTACACCACGGGGGCCGGTAGCCTTGTGAGGTGTCCGCTCCCGAGAACCCGTTCGGCCAGGTCCTCACCGCCCTGGTGACCCCGATGACGGCCGACGGCGAAGTCGACTGGCCCGGTGTCGAGAAGCACATCGACGACGTCGTGTCGAACGGCGTGGACGGCATCGTCGTGTCCGGCACGACCGGCGAGACCTCGACGCTGACGGATGCCGAGAAGCTCCGGCTCGTGGAGGTGGCCAAGTCTGTCGCGAACGGGCGCGCGAAGGTGATCCAGGGCGGCGGCTCGAACGAGACGGCGCACGCCATCCAGCTCTACACGGCGAGCGAGAAGGCCGGCGCGGACGCCGTCATGATCGTGACCCCGTACTACAACAAGCCGACGCAGTCGGGCGTGCTCGCGCATTTCCGTCTCATCGCCGACGCCACCGACCTGCCCGTCATCCTCTACGACATCCCCGGCCGCACGGGCATCCCCATCGCGTACGAGACGATCCTGCGCGCGGCCAAGCACCCCAACATCCGCGCCATCAAGGACGCCAAGGGCGACTTCGCGCAGGTGAGCCGGGTGCTCAACAACACCGACCTGCTCTACTTCTCGGGCGACGACGCCAATGTGCTGCCGCACCTCGCGATCGGGGCGGTGGGCCTCATCGGGGTGACCAACAACGTCGCGCCGCGGCCGTACCGCGCGATCGTCGACGCGGTGAACCGGGGCGACCTCGCCACCGCCACCGCCCAGCACCAGAAGCTCGAGCCCCTCGTACGCGCGCTCATGACGCACGTTCCCGGAACGGTGGCCGTCAAGTACGTGCTCCACGGTCTCGGCCGCATCGGCAGCCCGCGGGTGCGTCTTCCGCTCGTCGGCCCCGAGGACTTCGAGGCGGCCCTCATCGAGGAGGAGCTCGACCTCGTGAAGGATGTCGACGGCGTCGACTTCAGCAACTTCCGCCCCGACCGCAACGCTGCGGCCGGCGGCGCGCTCCCGAAGGTCGCAGGCGCGACCCGCTGATGGTCGACGGCATCTTCGAGCCGCCCGCACTCGAACCGGGCACCCTGCGGATCATCCCCACCGGCGGTCTCGGCGAGGTCGGGCGCAACATGACCGTCTACGAGATCGACGGCAAGATCCTCATCGTGGACTGCGGCGTGCTCTTCCCCGAGCCCGATCAGCTTGGCGTCGACCTCATCCTGCCCGACTTCTCGCCGGTGAGGGACCGGCTCGACGACGTCCTCGGCGTCGTCCTCACCCATGGCCACGAGGACCACATCGGCGCGGTTCCGTATCTCCTCAAGCTCCGCCAGGACATCCCGCTCATCGGCTCGGCGCTCACCCTCGCCTTTGTCGAGGCGAAGCTCAAGGAGCACCGCATCAAGCCGTACACCCTCACGGTGAAGGAGGGCCAGGTCGAGCAACTCGGGCCGTTCGGCCTCGAGTTCGTCGCGGTCAACCACTCCATCCCTGACGCCCTCGCGGTCGCCATCCGTACCACGGCGGGCCTCGCCCTGCACACCGGCGACTTCAAGATGGACCAGCTCCCGCTCGACGGCCGCCTCACCGACCTGCGCGCTTTCGCGCGTCTCGGCGAGGAGGGTGTCGACCTCTTCCTGCCGGATTCCACCAACGCCGACGTGCCTGGCTTCACGCCGCTGGAGCGCTCCATCGGCCCCGTGCTCGAGGACATCATTGCGCGCGCCCCGCGCCGGGTCATCGTCGCGAGCTTCTCGTCGCACGTGCACCGGGTGCAGCAGGTGATGGACGCCGCAGCCCGCAACGGCCGCCGCGTCGCCCTGCTCGGCCGCTCGATGGTCCGGAACATGGGCATCGCCGCCGAGCTCGGCTACCTCAAGGTGCCCGCCGGCGTCCTCATCGACTACAAGTCGGCCGCCGACCTGCCCGACGACGAGATCGTCTACATGTCGACGGGCTCGCAGGGCGAACCGATGGCGGTGCTCGCACGCATGGCGAACCTCGACCACGAGATCGAACCGGGCGAGGGCGACACCGTCATCCTCGCCTCGAGTCTCATCCCCGGCAACGAGAACGCGGTGTACCGGGTGATCGATCGGCTCACCAAGCTCGGCGCGACCGTCGTGCACAGGGGGAACGCCGCGGTCCACGTCTCAGGGCACGCGGCGGCGGGCGAACTGCTCTACTGCTACAACATCGTGAAGCCGAAGAACGTCCTGCCGCTGCACGGCGAGTTCCGCCACCTCGCGGCGAGCGCGCGACTCGCGATCGACACCGGCGTCCCGGCATCCCGCACCCTCGCCGGCGAGGACGGCACGGTGGTCGACCTCCGCGACGGTGTGGCGCGCATCGTCGGCCAACTCGATCTCGGCCTCGTCTACGTCGACGGCTCCAGCGTGGGCGAGATCACCGACGCCGACCTCAAGGACCGCCGCATCCTCGGCGAAGAGGGCTTCATCTCAGCCATCGTCGTCGTCGACGCCTCGACGGGCCGCGTCATCGCCGGACCCGAGATCCACGCGCGTGGCTTCGCCGAGGACGACGCCGTCTTCGAGGCCGTCAAGCCGAAGATCGAGGCGGCGCTGCGCGAGGCGGCCGCGAACGGCGTGCGCGACAACCAGGCCCTCACCCAGGTCGTCAGGCGCACGGTCGGGCGCTGGGTGAACACGAGCTATCGCCGCCGGCCGATGATCGTCCCCCTCGTCGTCGAGGCGTAGCGTCTCTCGCGCGGCGTAACGTCCTGTTCATGGCCGGTTTCGAGATCCGCGAGGCGACGCCGGCCGACTCGCGCTTCATCGGCGACATGCTCGTGGAGGCGCTGAACTGGCATCCCGTCCGCCGCCGCCCCCGCGCGCAGCTCGTCGCCGACGGCGAGTTCCGCCGTTACATCGAGGGCTGGATGCGGCCCGGCGACGCCGGCGTCGTCGCGGTCGACGGCAACGGCGCCCCGATCGGGGCGTGCTGGTACCGGCTGTTCGCGCCCGACGAGGCCGGCCACGGCGGACTGGGCCCGCGCGTGCCCGAGCTCACTCTCGGTGTCGTCAGCGTCTGGCGGGCGCAGGGCGCGGGCCGCGCGCTGCTGCGCGCCGCAGTCGACCTCGCCCGGACGCAGGGCTACCAGCGCCTCAGCCTCAGCGTCGAGCGCGAGAACTACGCGCGGCGCCTTTACGTCAGCGAGGGCTTCGCCACCGTGTCGTCGGGCCCGGATTCCGACATCATGGTCAGGCGCCTGCGCTGACCGGGCCCGGGGCTGCAGGTGCAGTTCCCTGCGCTCTGTCTCGCACCGGCCGCCGACACCGGAGGTGGCGCTCGAGCGTCGCCGGAATCCCAGGGGGGCTCCCGGCGTTGGGCAGGGCGTGAGTGAAGAGTCCCGCCGCGCGACGGTCGCCGTCATCGGCGGCGGCCAGGCGGGGCTCTCCGCCGCCTACCACCTGCAGCGCCGCGGCTTCGTCAGCGCCGTGGCGCAGCCCGATGCGCCGCGCACCTTCGTCGTGCTCGACGAGAACCCGGTGCCCGGCGGGGCGTGGCAGCACCGCTGGGAATCCCTGCGGATGGCGACCGTCAACGGCATCTTCGACCTCCCCGGCCTCCCCAAACCGGCCATCGACGATGCCGAGCCGAGCCGCGACGCCGTACCGCGCTACTTCGCCGAGTTCGAGCGCGAGTTTGCGCTGCCGATCCTGCGCCCGGTGCGGGTGGACCGGGTGAGCAGGGCGGATTCCGATCCGGCAGGCGACCTCGTCGTGGAATCCACCGCAGGCCCGTGGCTCGTCCGCGCCGTCATCAACGCCACCGGCGCCTGGGACAACCCGGTGCTGCCGCACTACCCCGGCGCCGAGGCCTTCGCGGGTCGCCAGCTCCACTCCCGCGACTACGTCTCGAATGCGGAGTTCGCCGGCCGGCGCGTCGCGATCGTCGGTGGCGGAATCTCGGCGGTGCAGCTGCTCGAGGAGATCTCGCGGGTGGCGAGCACCTTCTGGTACACCCGGCGCGAACCCGTCTTCATCGAGGGCGAGTTCAGCCCCGAGACGACCGGCCGCGATACCATCGCGAAGGTCGTCGCCGACGTCGAGGCGGGCCGCCCGCCCGGCAGCGTCGTCGGCTACACCGGCCTCGTCTGGACACCGTACGCGCTCGCCGCGAAGGCGCGCGGCGCACTGGAGCGCCGGCCGATGTTCGCGGCGATCGAGCCCGGCGGGGTGCGGGAGGCGGACGGCTCGTTCACGCCGGTCGATGTCATTCTCTGGGCGACCGGGTTCAGGGCATCCCTCGCCCATCTCGACGCGCTGCAGCTGCGGAGCGAACTCGGCGGCATCACGATGCGCGGCACCGAGGTGCTCGGCGAGCCGCGCGTGCAGCTCGTCGGCTTCGGGCCGTCGCAATCCACCGTCGGCGCGAACCGCGCCGGCCGGGAAGCGGTGAGCAGGCTTGTGAAACTCTTTGAGAACACTCCCGAGGGGATCCGCGGCTAACTTCACCCTCTCGTTTAGGTTCATGCCATGGCCACCGGCACCAAGTCTTCGCGCGCCCGCAGCACTTCTGCGCGTCAGACGGCGCGCGCGCAGGCCCAGCCGACCAGGAAGCTTCCCGTGCCGGCCACCACGACGCGCGAGCACGGGGTTCTGGCCCGCGCGTGGCTGGGTCTGGCCCATCTGTCGGGCGGAGCCGCGCGCGCGTTCGGCCCGGAGACCCTCGCGAAGGAGGACCGCCGCGACGGGGTGCCGTTCTTCCTCGTGCTGCTCGCGGTCGCGGGCGCAGTCGTCGAGTGGTTCCTCATCAACGACCGCACCGCCCGAGTACTCGAGGCGTGGACCTTCGGCGGCCTCTTCGGCCGCGTCGCGTTCGGGCTGCCCGTGGTCTTCCTCGTCTTCGCCGTCTGGCTGTTCCGCCATCCGTCCTCCGTGCACGACAACACGCGCATCGGCATCGGCGGCGTCATCGGCCTCGTCGCGATCTCCGCACTGTGCCACGTCGTCGGCGGCCAGCCGCAGCCCGCCTCCGGCATGGAGACGCTCGCCGGAAGCGGCGGCGTCCTCGGCTGGATGCTCGGCCAGCCGCTCATCGTCCTGACGACATCCGTCGGCGCGTGCGCCCTCGTCATCGCGCTGCTCGTCATGAGCATCCTCATCGTGACGAAGACGCCGCCGAATCGCATCGCGCGGCGCCTGCGGGAACTCTACGGATTCCTCTTCGGTGCCCGCGTGCCGAGCGAGGAGCAGTACGAGGCGAAGCGCGGCAAGGCGCTCAAGGGCAGGCCGGTTCCCACCGAGCTCGTCGGACTGGAGTCGCTGTTCGACGCCGACCAGACCGGCGAGATCCCGGATGGTTCGACCAGCGGCCAGCTGCCCTGGTGGCGCCGCAACACGAGCGGCCGCGAGCAGGACCCGCAGTTCGGTGCTGCGCCGGACGCGCTCACCGCGGTCTTCGGCGACTCCCACACCGGCGGCTTCGACTCGCCGATCGCGCCCGCGACCTCCGTTCCGGTCGTCGGCTTTGCGGCTCCCGCCGAGGTCATCGAGGACCTCCAGGCCGCCGAGCTCGCCGTCAGGCACTTCACTGGCGAGGTCGGCGAGCGCGGCCTGCGCTCCGACAACGCGACCGACGTCATCCTGCCCGCCGATGGCATCGCCGACGCAGGCTCGTCGGCGCCGGCCCCCGTCATCAGGCCGCCCGTGGCGCCTGCGCCGTACCGGCTCCCCGCGGCATCCACCCTCGTCGCCGGAACGCCGGTCACGGCGCGCTCCGGTGCCAACGACGAGATCGTGCGCGCTATCACCGGCGTCCTCGACCAGTTCGGTGTCGATGCGAGAGTCACCGGGTTCTCGCGCGGGCCGACCGTGACGCAGTACGAGATCGAGCTCGGCCCTGGCGTCAAGGTGGAGCGCGTGACCGCGCTCTCGAAGAACCTCTCCTACGCGGTCGCCTCCAACGAGGTGCGCATTCTCTCGCCGATCCCGGGCAAGAGCGCGATCGGCGTCGAGATCCCCAACGCCGATCGCGAGATCGTGTCGCTCGGCGACGTGCTGCGCTCGCAGGCCGCGGTGTCGAGCACGCATCCCATGACCATCGGTGTGGGCAAGGACGTCGGCGGCGGATTCGTCGTCGCCAACCTCGCGAAGATGCCGCACCTCCTCGTCGCCGGCTCCACCGGCTCGGGCAAGTCGTCGTTCATCAACTCGATGATCACCTCGCTGCTCATGCGCGCGAAGCCGAGCGAGGTGCGCATGGTCCTCATCGACCCGAAGCGCGTCGAGCTGTCGAACTACGCCGGCGTCCCGCATCTCATCACGCCCATCATCACGAGCCCCAAGAAGGCGGCCGAGGCGCTGCAGTGGGTCGTCAAGGAGATGGACATGCGGTACGACGACCTCGCCAGTTTCGGATTCCGCCACATCGACGACTTCAACAAGGCGGTCGTCTCGGGCGAGCTGCAGCTTCCGGCCGGCAGCGAGCGCGTGCTCAAGCCGTACCCGTATCTGCTCATCGTCGTCGACGAGCTCGCCGACCTCATGATGGTCGCTCCGCGCGACGTCGAGGACTCGATCGTCCGCATCACGCAGCTCGCGCGCGCCTCCGGCATCCACCTGGTCCTGGCGACGCAGCGCCCGTCGGTCGACGTCGTGACGGGATTGATCAAGGCGAACGTGCCGTCGCGGCTGGCGTTCGCGGTGACCTCGGTGACGGATTCCCGCGTCATCCTCGACCAGCCCGGTGCCGACAAGCTCGTCGGCCAGGGCGACGGGCTCTTCCTGCCCATGGGGGCGGCGAAGGCCGTGCGCGTGCAGGGGGCCTGGGTGAGCGAGGCCGAGATCAACAGGGTCGTCGCGCACGTCAAGCAGCAGGCGCGCCCCGACTACCGGCAGGACGTCGCCGCCCCGACCGAGCGGCGCGAGATCGACAGTGACATCGGCGACGACCTCGAGCTGCTTCTGGCAGCGGCAGAGCTCGTGGTGTCGACCCAGTTCGGTTCGACGTCGATGCTGCAGCGCAAGCTGCGCGTCGGCTTCGCGAAGGCGGGCCGCCTCATGGACCTCCTCGAATCGCGCGAGATCGTCGGCCCGTCGGAGGGCTCGAAGGCCCGCGACGTGCTGGTGAGCCCCGACCAGTTGGCCGATGTGATGGCCCGGCTCCGTGGCGAAGACTCCGCGCCCGACCCCGTCGCCGCCCAGTACGCGGGCCTGGACGAGGTCGAGCCCGAATCCGACGAGGACGCCTGGGGCCTGACGGGTCGCGACTAGCCTGGTGTCGTGACAGAGGCCGCGGCGAAGCCGTCCAACTGGAACGCACCCAACGCGATCACGGTCGTCCGGATCTTCTTCGCTCCGGCGTTCCTCTGGCTGATGCTCGCCGACGCCGGCCAGGGCGGGAGCGAGCGCTGGTGGGCCGGCGGGCTCTTCATCGTCGGCATCGCCACCGACGGCGTCGACGGCTACCTCGCTCGGCGCAACAACCAGGTCACCGAGCTCGGCAAGCTGCTCGACCCCATCGCCGACAAGGTGCTCACCCTGGGCGCGCTCATCGGCCTCAGTGTCCTCGGCGAGCTGCCGTGGTGGGTGGCGATCGTCATCGCGGTGCGCGAGGTCGGCATCACGGTCTACCGCTTCGCCGTCATCCGCGGCGGGGTCATTCCGGCCTCCCGGGGCGGCAAGGCGAAGACGCTCCTCCAGGCGATCGCGATCTCGGCCGCGCTGCTGCCGTTCACCCAGACGCTCGGCTCCGGCGTCACGTTCTGGCCGGACCTCGTCCTCATGGGTCTGGCCCTCCTGCTCACCGTTCTCTCCGGGCTCGACTACGCGTGGAACGCGGCGAGGCTCGCGCGCTCGCACGGGAGCGGGCCGGATGCCTGACGCGACGTCCGCGTTGCTCGAGGACCTCGCCGCGCGCGGCCTGACGATCGCCGTCGCCGAATCGCTCACCGGCGGTGCGCTCACCGCGGAGCTCACCCGTCCGGCCGGCGCCTCCCGCGTCGTGCTCGGGGGAGCGGTCGTCTACGCGACCGAACTCAAGCACACCCTGGCCGGCGTCGACGCCGCGCTGCTCGCCGAGCGCGGGCCGGTCGACCCGGATGTCGCGCTCGCGCTCGCGCGCGGTATCCGCGAGCGCCTCGCCGTCGGCACCCGCCCGGCCGACCTCGGCATCGCGACGACCGGGGTCGCCGGTCCCGACGAGCAGGACGGGAAGCCGGTCGGGCTGGTGTACATCGGTTATGCGACGGCCGATAGTGCGGACGTGACGACCCTGCTTCTCGAAGGGGACAGGGCCGCGATCCGCGCTCGCAGCGTGTCGGAGGCCGTTGATGGAATACGACGGTTTCTGTCGCGTTACAGTTCTACGAATTAACATGAGTCGCGAAGGATTCGTGAATTACAGTTCAAGCAACCGTCGGACGGTGAGGAGGGTCCCCATGATTCTGGTTCGTCAGGAAATCGGCGACGTGCTTCGGGACTTCCGGCTGCAGAAGGGTCAGACCCTCCGCCAGGTCGCGACACGGGCGAGTGTGGCGCTCGGCTACCTCTCCGAGGTGGAGCGCGGGCAGAAGGAGGCCTCGAGCGAGATCCTCGCCTCGGTGGCCGATGCTCTCGACATCCCGATCTCGGTCATCATGCGCGAGGTGGGCGATCGCATCGCCGTCGTCGAGGGGTTCGACTCCATCGTGCCCGACTCGCTCGACGACCTCGCGATGGGCTTCGACGCGGGCCTCCTCTCGAAGGCGTAGGTGCGCCTCTCCGAGTTCGAGCGCGCCGTCGACGACGAGTTCGGCGCGGCCTACGGCCGAGTGCTGGTGCGCGATCTCGTGCTGACTCAGCTTGGCGGACGGACGGCGTCGGCCGCTCTCGCAGCCGGCGCTCCGGCGCGGGATGTCTGGCTCGCGCTCTGCGCTGCGATGGACGTTCCGAAGACGCGCTGGTACGGCGCAGGGGTGCCCGAACCGCGTCGGCGCTAGTCACGACACGCCGCATCGCGATCGAACACCAATTCGAATATCGGTATGCTGTGCGTACCGGCAACTCGGCACACACAACCGAGTGTCCGGGCCGAGTTTCACACTCGTATCGCGGGCGCTGCGCATCGATGTCGTACCCCGCACGTAGCGTCTAGCCGTCACAGCAGTCCTGCGAAGGGAATAACGAAATGCCCACTCCTGCCGACCGCGATAAGGCTCTTGAAACCGCTCTCGCCCAGATCGACCGCCAGTTCGGCAAAGGCTCCGTCATGCGCCTCGGCAGCGATGAGCGCGCCCCTATCGAGGTCATCCCGACGGGCTCGATCGCGCTCGACGTCGCCCTCGGCGTCGGCGGTCTGCCCCGCGGTCGCATCGTCGAGATCTACGGCCCTGAGTCCTCGGGCAAGACGACGCTGACGCTGCACGCCATCGCCAACGCGCAGCGCGCCGGCGGCATCGCAGCGTTCATCGACGCCGAGCACGCCCTCGACCCCGAGTACGCCAAGAAGCTCGGCGTCGACATCGACTCCCTGCTCGTATCGCAGCCCGACACCGGCGAGCAGGCGCTCGAGATCGCCGACATGCTCGTGCGCTCGGGTTCCATCGACGTCATCGTCATCGACTCCGTCGCTGCACTCGTGCCCCGCGCCGAGATCGAGGGCGAGATGGGCGACGCCCACGTCGGGCTGCAGGCGCGTCTCATGTCCCAGGCGCTGCGCAAGCTCACCGGCGCGCTCAACCAGACCAACACGACGATGATCTTCATCAACCAGCTTCGCGAGAAGATCGGCGTGTTCTTCGGCAGTCCGGAGACCACCTCGGGCGGCAAGGCGCTGAAGTTCTACGCCTCGGTCCGCCTCGACATCCGTCGCATCGAGACCCTCAAGGACGGGGCGGACGCCGTCGGCAACCGCACCCGTGTGAAAGTCGTCAAGAACAAGATGGCCCCGCCCTTCAAACAGGCCGAGTTCGACATCCTGTTCGGCACCGGCATCTCACGCGAGGGCAGCCTGATCGACTTCGGCGTCGACCATGGCATCGTCAAGAAGTCCGGCGCCTGGTACACCTACGACGGCGACCAGCTCGGCCAGGGGAAGGAGAATTCCCGTTCCTTCCTCATCGAGAACCCGGACATCGCCGCCGAGATCGAGCGCAAGCTCCTCATCAAGCTCGGCGTCGTGAAGGATCCCAACGCCCCCGAGGTCGCCGCCGTCGAGGTCGCCGCCGTCGAGGCAGAGGCGCCCGTGGCCGAGATCACCGAGAAGCTGCAGCAGCGCCGCGGGGCCTAGTGTCCGAGCGCGACAACGTCACGTACCTGCCGTGGGCCGTTCCCACCTCCGAGGAGGGGCCTGCGGCAGGTACGGCTGCGACCGGGGCGCCATTGCCGACGGACGCCGGCAGCCGGGCGGATGACGGCTGGGCGATTCCGGGCCAGCCCTTCGATCGGTTGCCTGACGGTGAGCGCGAGCGGGCTGCCGCACTCGCCGTCAAGCGCATCGGCCAGATGGGTTCCGTCGCGGACGATGCCGCGAAGCGGCGGCTCATCGGCTACCTCCAACGCCGCGGCTACGAGGCCGACACCGTGCGCTATGCCGTCTCAGAGGCGATGCGGACCCGACAGTAGGCTGCGTTTCTCGAAATACAATGGGCTCGTCATGAGCACTGTTCTTCCCGAGCGCGCACGCACCTACGAGGTGCGGACTTTCGGCTGCCAGATGAACGTGCACGACTCCGAACGCCTTGCCGGCTCGCTCGAGGCATCCGGCTACGTCAAGGCCGACGGCGAAGAGGCCGACATCGTCGTCATCAACACCTGCGCGGTGCGCGAGAACGCCGACAACAAGCTGTACGGCACGCTCGGCCACCTCGCCTCGGTCAAGCGTCGCCACGAGGGCATGCAGATCGCGGTCGGCGGCTGCCTCGCCCAGAAGGACAAGAGCGTCATCCTCGAGAGGGCGCCGTGGGTCGACGTCGTCTTCGGCACGCACAACATGGGCGCCCTTCCGAGTCTGCTCGAGCGCGCCCGCCACAACCACGAGGCGCAGATCGAGATCCTCGAATCCCTCGAGGTCTTCCCGTCGACCCTGCCGACCAAGCGGGAGTCGACCTACGCCGGCTGGGTGAGCATCTCGGTCGGCTGCAACAACACCTGCACCTTCTGCATCGTCCCCAGCTTGCGCGGGAAGGAACGCGACCGCCGCCCGGGCGACGTCCTCTCCGAGATCCGGTCGATTGTCGCCGACGGCGCCATCGAGGTCACCCTCCTCGGCCAGAACGTCAACTCCTACGGTGTCGAGTTCGGCGACCGCCAGGCGTTCGCCAAGCTGCTGCGCGCCGCCGGGCAGGTCGACGGGTTGGAGCGCATCCGCTTCACGAGCCCGCATCCTGCTGCGTTCACCGATGACGTCCTCGACGCGATGGCCGAGACTCCGAGTGTCATGCCGCAGCTCCACATGCCGCTGCAGTCCGGCTCGGATCGCATTCTGCGCGCGATGCGCCGCTCGTACCGGTCCGAGAAGTTCCTCGGCATCCTCGACCGGGTGCGCGCGAAGATCCCCAACGCGGCGATCAGCACTGACATCATCGTCGGCTTCCCCGGTGAGACCGAGGAGGACTTCGAGGACACCCTGCGCGTCGTCGAGCAGGCGCGTTTCGCCTCGGCCTTCACCTTCCAGTACTCGATCCGGCCCGGCACGCCGGCGGCGACGATGGCGGACCAGGTGCCCAAGGAGGTCGTGCAGGAGCGCTATGAGCGTCTCGCGATCCTGCAGGACCGCATCGCGCTGGAGGAGAACCGGAAGGTGGTCGGCCGCTCGGTCGAGGTGCTCGTCGCCATCGGCGAGGGCAAGAAGGATGGCGAGACCCGCCGCCTCAGCGGCCGCGCCGAAGACAACCGCCTCGTCCACTTCGAGGTGCCCGCCGGCTCTGAGATGCCCCGTCCCGGCGATGTCGTCACCGTCGAGGTGACGCACGCCGCGCCGTTCCATCTCCTCGCGGATTCCGCCGACGGCACCCCGCTGCGCATCCGCCGGACCCGCGCCGGCGACGCGTGGGACCGCGAGCAGGCGGAGGCGTGCGAGATCCCGACAGGGCACTCGCACGACGTCGCCGGCGGGCCGGTCTCGATCGGCATGCCGACGCTGCGCGGCTAGGAGCGCCGACGGTTGGGCAGCGCCGCGGGCCCGTCTGGGAATCGAGGTGCCGGCGCACCGCTGGTCGCGATCGTGGGCGCGACGGGCACCGGAAAGTCGGAGTTCGCCCTCGCCCTCGCAGAAGCCCTGGGTGGCGCGGCGGCGGCTGAGATCGTCGGCGCCGACGCGATGCAGCTCTACCGGGGGATGGACGTCGGGACTGCGAAGGTTCCGGTGGCCGAGCGGCGCGGCATCCCGCACCACCTCCTCGACGTGCTCGAGGTCACCGAAGAGGCGAGCGTCGCCGCCTATCAGCCGGCCGCTCGGGCCGCGATCGAGGCGGTGGTCGTCGCAGCTAAGACGCCGATCCTCGTCGGCGGGTCGGGGCTCTACGTTTCGGCGGCGATCTACGACTTCCGGTTCCCCGCCCGTGATCCCGAACTGCGCGCGCGGCTCGAGGACGAACTGGCGGCTCTCGGGCCCGGCGTCCTCTTCCAACGCCTCAGACAGCGCGACCCCGTCACCGCTGAGCGCATCGACCCTGCCAACGGCCGCCGGGTCATGCGCGCCCTCGAGGTGCTCGAACTCGACGAGACCGGGCACGGCGCCGCGCTTCCCGACGAGCCGCGGCGGTGGCGGCCGACGCTGATCATCGGCCTGAGTACGCCGCGCGACATCCTCGTCGAACGGCTCGACCGCCGCGTCGAGCGGATGTGGGCGAACGGGATGCTCGACGAGGTGCAGCGCCTCAGGGAGTTCGGCATCGAGCAGGGCGTGACGGCGAACCGTGCCATCGGGTACGCGCAGGCGCTCGCGCAACTGCGCGGCGAGGCGACCGAGGCCGCCGCGATCGCGCAGACGCAAGCGCTCACCCGACGCTACGCCCGCCGCCAGGTGAGCTGGTTCCGACGCTATCCGGGCGCCGTCTGGCTCGACACGAGCGTCATGACGCCCGCCGAGAGGGTGCGCGCGGCCGTCGATAGGCTGGAAACGTGGGAGTGACGCTGCGATTCACCAAGGGGCAGGGCACGGGCAACGACTTCGTGCTCTTCGCCGACCCGGACGGCGAGCTGGAGCTCACCCCGGAGCAGATCGTCGCGATCTGCGACCGCCACTTCGGGGTGGGCGCCGACGGCGTCATCCGCGCCGTCCGCTCGGTGAGTCTGCCCGAGGGGGCGGCGGCCCTTGCCGAGGATCCGGACGCCCAGTGGTTCATGGACTACCACAATGCCGACGGCTCGGTGGCCGAGATGTGCGGCAATGGCATCCGGGTCTACATCGAGTTCCTCATCGCGAGCGGTCTGGCGACCCTCGCACCCGGCGAGACGATCGCCATCGGCACGCGCGCCGGCGTGCGCGATGTGCAGCGTTCGATCCTCGGCTACCAGGTCGACCTCGGCCGCTGGAAGCTCGACGGCGGCGAGCCGCAGGTGCGCGCCAAGGGGCTGGGCCTGGCGCTCGACGGTCTCGGCGTCAATGTCGGCAATCCTCACGTCGTCGTGGCCCTGCCGAGTGACGACGATCTCGACGCCCTCGACCTCGCCTACTCGCCGGTGCTCGAGCCGGCGCCCGAGGCGGGTGCGAACATCGAGTTCGTCGTGCCACGCGATCCGCTCGTCAAAGACGGGGTCGGCCGGATCCGGATGCGGGTGCACGAGCGCGGCAGCGGGGAGACGCTCTCCTGCGGCACCGGCATCGTTGCCTCCGCCCTCGCGACCCGCTACTGGGCGGGTGAGGGGGCACCGAACGACTGGAGCGTCGAGGTCGACGGCGGCCGCCTTGCGGTGCGGATGTTCCCGGCGGAGGACGGCGAGCACGTCGCACTGTCCGGCCCCGCAGAGCTGGTATACGACGGCGAGCTTTCCCTCGGCTGACCGCCGGGCGTCCAGAACCGATGAGGGTGACGATCCGCGTCAAACCGGGAGCCGGGCGCACGCGCGTCGGCGGCGCGCACGACGGTGCGCTCGTCGTGGCGGTCGCGACTCCGGCGGTCGACGGCAGGGCGACGGATGCCGCACTGGCGGCGCTCGCCGCCGCCTTCGGGGTCAAGCGCCGCGACGTCGAGCTGGTCAGCGGCCGCACCGCGCGCACCAAGATCGTCGACATCGCCGGCGCCACCCCCGAGGCCCTTGCCGCCCTTCTGAAAGGTGACGCGGCGGCGGCGCCCAGGTGACGTGCGCACCTGACCGGTCATAGCGATCCGGCGGCGCGTACGCCGGATCGCGCAGCGACCCGCGCCGCGGCGGCGGCGCGGCAATAACCGCAGCCTCAGCGGCGGCGCACGCGCAGGACGCGGAAGCCCTTCGCACTGTCGGGCTTCGTGATGTGGAACTCGTCGCCGAGCGCACCCTCGAGCCAGCGCGCCAGTGAGTCCGCGCCGAGGTTCTTGCCGACGACGAGCCATCCGTCCGATTCGGGTTCGAGGCGCGGCAGCCAGGCGGCGAGCAGCCGGTGCAGTTCGTCCTTCCCCACGCGGATCGGCGGGTTCGACCAGATCGCGGTGAATTCGATGTCGGCGGGCACTTGTTCGGGGGTGAGCGCCCGGATGTTGGTGGCGCCCGCGGCATCCGCATTGCGCCGAACGAGCTCCAGTGCGCGCTCGTTGACATCAACGGCCCACACCGTCGCGTGCGGGGACCCCAAGGCGAGCGTGAGAGCGATCGGCCCCCAGCCGCAGCCGAGGTCGAGCAGATTGCCGCCCGGCGGGGGAGCGGGCACGGACGACAGCAGCACCGCGGTACCGGAATCCACCCGGTCGGGGCTGAAAATACCTGAGGCGGTGGTCAATTCGAGGTCACGGCCGGCGAGCGTCACCGAGAGCGGTCGGAACTTCGGATTGCTTTCCGGCGATGCACTGAAATAGTGATCGCCAATCGACATAGCCGTCACGGTACCGCACACTCGCGAACTACAGTTAACGGAATGTCCCAGGCCCCGCAGAGCCTCCTCGACGCCGACAGGATCGACTTCGACGGGGAGCAGTTCGACCGTGAGGAGCGCGCCGCGCTCCGCCGCGTCGGCGGCCTGCGCACCGAACTCGAGGACGTCACCGAGGTCGAATACCGGCAGCTGCGCCTCGAGAAGGTCGTGCTCATCGGCGTCTATCCGGGCGGCTCCGTCGAGGACGCCGAGAGCTCGCTGCGCGAACTCGCCGCGCTGTGCGAGACGGCCGGCGCCGAGGTCCTGGATGGCGTGCTGCAGCGCCGGCCGTACCCTGACCCGTCGACCTACCTCGGCCGCGGCAAGGCCGAAGAGCTCAAGGCGATCGTGGCGAACCTCGGTGCCGACACCGTCGTGGCCGATACCGAGCTCGCGCCGAGCCAGCGCCGCGCCCTGGAGGACGTGGCCCAGGTCAAGGTCATCGACCGCACCGCGGTCATCCTCGACATCTTCAGCCAGCACGCGAAGAGCCGCGAGGGCAAGGCGCAGGTCGAGCTCGCCCAGCTCGAGTATCTGCTGCCGCGCCTGCGCGGCTGGGGCGAGTCGATGAGCCGCCAGGCGGGCGGCCAGGTCTCGGGCGGTGCCGGCATGGGCTCCCGCGGGCCCGGCGAGACCAAGATCGAGCTCGACCGCCGCCGCATCCACTCGCGGATGGCGAAGCTGCGCCGCCAGATCAAGGACATGGCGCCGGCCCGGGCGCGGGGGCGCGAAGGCCGCCGCCGCGGCGCTGTGCCGTCCGTCGCGATCGTCGGGTACACCAATGCGGGCAAATCGTCGATGCTCAACCGCATCACGCGTGCCGGGGTGCTCGTCGAGAACGCGCTGTTCGCGACGCTGGATGCGACGGTGCGCCGTTCGAAGACCGCCGACGGCCGCCCGTACACCATCACCGACACTGTCGGCTTCGTCCGCAACCTGCCGCACCAGCTCGTCGAGGCGTTCCGCTCGACGCTCGAGGAGGTGCAGGGCGCCGATCTCGTCGTGCATATCGTCGATGCGTCGAACCCCGACCCCGCCGCGCAGATCCAGACCGTGCGCGACGTCATCGGCGAGGCCGGCGCCCGCGACATCCCCGAGCTCGTCGTCTTCAACAAGGCCGATCTCATCGACGACTCCACCCGTCTGGTGCTGCGCGGTCTCGAGCCGGATGCGGTGTTCGCGAGCGCCACGACCGGCGAAGGCGTCGACGAGGTGCTCGCCGCCATCCAGCGGATGCTGCCCGATCACTCCGTCGCGATCGAGCTGCTCGTGCCCTACGACCGCGGCGACGTCATCGCCGCCGTGCACGAGCGCGGCCGCGTCCTGTCGACGGAGTACGCCGAGGACGGCACCAGGGTGCGGGCGCGGATCGAGCCGGCTCACCTCGCCGAGTTCGCCGCGTTCGTCGCGCCGACGGATTAGCGCCGCCGGCATCGAGCGCCGGCGCGCGTCAACCCCTCAGGCGATTCGGCTCCCTGCGCCGAGGCGGCGTGCCGGGGCTCTCGTCGCGGCTATGGCCCCTGCCATCAGCGCGGCGGCGATCGCGAGCTCGATCGCAAGGCCTACCGCCCAGCCCGGCACCGTCGAGTCGATGATCGCGCGAGGGCTCCTGCTATCGGCGGGGGTGGCTTCGCAGTCGGAGTAGTACGGCCTCATCTGGGGCGTGAGCTGCGCGGAGCGCACGCCGAGCTTGATCACTCCGAAGAGATCGCTCGGGTAGCCGCCGTCTCCGTACGCGGTCGGGACCGCGTCGGCGAGCACCACATACGGATTGGCCGCGAGCATCCACCACACGGCATCGAATCGCGGGACAGTGACTCTCGTCTCCGACACGACGGTGCAGTACTTCGGATCGGGCACTCCGGTCACCGGATCGTAGATGTCGATGCCCTTGCCGCCGACGGCGTTCCAGTCGACGCTGCGCTGCTCCTGGGTGAAGGTCGTGTGGATGGCGAGCCCGCCGAGCCCGAAGGCGATCAGCGTTCCGACGCTGAACAGGGCGACGACCAGATACGCCACCACGATGGAGAAGAGAGGCCGGCGCAGCAGCCCGGAGAGCCCCACGCCGAACGCCGCCACGGCGAGGAGTTCGAGGGCGAGGATTCCGATCGAGATCGCCACAGTCCCAGGGGCTACACCGCCGAGGGCGAACGTGTAGAGGATGAGCGGAACAGCCGCGACGAGGAATGCCAGAGCCGTGATCCACGACGCGAGCAGTTTGCCCAGCAGGAGCTGCGTCGTCGTGACGAGCGTCACCTGGGTCGTCGCAAGCGTGCCCGCATCCCGGTCGCCGTTGATGGCGTTGCCGCTGAGGGCGGGGCTGACGAGCGAGGCGAGCAGGAGGACGAAGAAGATGACCGTCGAGTAGACGCCGCCGCCCCCCTGGCTTTCGAAGCCGACGGCGATCGTCGCGAGCGCGGTCACGGCGAAGACCAGGGCGACGAAGACGCCGAGCAGTACGTACCAGGCGGCACCGCGGACCCGCTGGCGCAGGTCGATCGAGGTCACCGTCCACAGCAGGCGAAGCCAGGCGGCCATCATCGACCCCCCTGCTGGAGGTCGAGGAAGGTGTGCTCCAGCTCGCCGACGGCGGGGGCGAAGACGGCGACGGGGGCGCCGCCGGCGACCAGGCGCTCCAGCAGGGCGGCCGCCGCGCTCTCACCGCCCTCGATCACGATGTAGAACGAGCCGTTCGCCTCGCGGCTCGACCCTGGCGGCAGCGCGAGCGAGGCGAGCACCTGGCGCAGACGATCGGGTGAGGGCGAGAAGATCCGCCACTCGCGGCGCCCGACCCGGGCCGCGGCGACACGTTCGGCGCTCACGGTCGTTCCGGCCTCGATGAAGACCGCGGCATCGGAGAACTCCTCGAGCTCGCTGAGCACATGGCTCGAGACCAGCACGGTGCGACCCTGTGCGGCGAGATTCCGCAGCAGACTCTGCAGCGCGACGCGCGCGCCCGGGTCGAGTCCGGATGCGGGCTCGGGGACTGTCTGATTAACGGCGTGAGCTTGGGCTCGAAGACCTGGACGACCTCGCCCTCGCTGATCAGGCGGTGACGTCGGACGTCGTCGAAGATCTCGAGGACGCGCGCTGCCGAGGGGGCGGCGCAGTTGCGGAGCTTCGCGGGGCCAGCAGCGGTTATCTGAAGGGCGCCCAGCGGCAGCTTCCACGCGCGTGGCAACCTATCCGCAGGGGCTCGCACGCTTCGCACGCTGGCCAGGGCGAGCTTCAAACCGCGGCTCCCCCTTGGCCTGGAATTTGACAGAGGGGGGGGCAGGGTAACCGGATGAGGCTTCAGTCAAGCGCACGAAAAACGAGCGAAAGTCGAACTGCTACTAAGCTAAGAATCCTTGCTGGCGCTTTCATGGCCGCTGCCGTGGTCGGGGGTGGGCTGGTGCTCAGTGAGAGCCCGGCCTTCGCTACGAACGGCAGCCTCACGGGGGTCAGCTGGTCGGTCAGCAACAACACGGCGAACGTAGCGGCGGAGGGGAATGCGGCCACCTACACGTGGGCGTTCACGACGGCCACGACCTTGACCTTGACCAGCATCACCTTCACGGTCCCAACGGGGACGACGGGCGCCAGCCTGACGGTTCCCGGTCTCTACGGCTTGGGTGGCGACAGCGCGTCAGCGGCGCTCACAGGGACCACCGCGACCCTGACATTGACCGGCGGCGCGTCGATCGCCGCGGGCACCTCGGTCGAGGTGGCCATCGCCGGCTTTACCAACGGCACGGCGACCGGGTCCAAGTTGACCACCGTGACGACCTCGGACGGCACGAACACCGACTCGGGCACCGCCTCGACGAACTTCGCCAACAACACCACCTCGGTGACGGTGATCGTCCCCGAGTCGCTCACCTTCACCAACAACAAGAGTTCGATCACCCTCACCCCCGTTCCCGGGACGCCGGCCGTGGAGCAGACCCCGGCCACCCTTACAGTGTCGACGAACGCGCGGAGCGGCTACACCTTGAGCGCCTGCGCCGCCTCGCTGTCTGATGGCCACTCGAACACGATTCCCCAGCAGTCCACGGTGGTCGCCGGGCTGACCGGCTCGGCTTTCGGCGCCACGGCCTCGGTCTCGGGGGGATCGGCGTCCCTGCAGAGCCCGTGGTCGAGCAGCACCTACATCGGCTACGCCGCCACGTGCTCGGTCACCCCGACCGGCGGCGGGGCGCCCTCGAGCCCCCTCGTGGCCTACGCCGGTCCCACCAGCGGGGACACGATCACCCCCACCAACGCAGCCAGCATCTCGGCCACCCAGGCGGCAGGTACCTACACGGGCACGATCAACTACCTGCTCACGCCGGGCTACTGAGCCATGAGCTGGGCGTAACCGGCCTCATGGCGGGCTGACGGCGGTGAGCCGGGTTCATGCTAGCAGCGTCCAGTGGGCCTTCATCCTCGCTGCGGCGATCGGCGTGCTGTTCTTGGCCGCCGGCGGCGGCGCGGTAACCCCGGCCGGGGCCCAGGTCGTGCCGCCCGGAGCTGTCAGCGGCCCGGCCAGCCATGTGGGGATCACGGTCTCGTGGCTCCCGACCTCGGTTCCGACCATCGCTACCCCTGGATCGAGAGCGCAGGGGACGTTCTGGGTCACCAACCAGACGGCGACGCCGATCCCGGTGACCGTCGCCCCGGCGACGGCCGTCCCCCAGAACAATGGCGTCCTGGACGTCAGGGTTGGGGCGGATCCCCGTTTTCCGTCCATCACGTACGACCCAGCCAGCTTTGTGGCCGAGCCGAAGGCCACGACCCCGGTCGCGGTCTCGGTGTCGGTCGCGACGAACCTGAATCCGGGTGTCTAC
>NZ_DAIEII010000001.1:0-11153 GCF_027352875.1 Gryllotalpicola sp. | reverse complement strand
AGCTCCTCCGAAACCCTCGCGTGACCCCAGCGGGATTTGAACCCGCGTTACCGCCGTGAGAGGGCGACGTCCTAGGCCGCTAAACGATGGGGCCGCAGCCGGGATATCCTCTCACAGCCCGCGAGCACCGGCCAAATCATCGCGGCCCGCGGTGCCCTGCTCCTTCCCCCCAGCGCCTCTGCCGCTCAGCGCCTCTGCCCCTCAGCGCCGCGTAGCTGCGTTTCACGCCGGTCGCGATTAGCCTGGGCGCATGCGCGTCACCAAGCTCGAGCACGCCGCTCTCGTCGTCGAGGAATCCGGCAGCACCCTCGTCATCGATCCGGGCGCCTACACCCGGCCACTCGGCGGCCTCCACGGGGTCGCCGCCATCGTCGTCACCCACGAGCACGCCGACCACTGGACGCCCGAGCAGCTCGCCGCCATCCTCTCCGGCAATCCCGACGCCCGCGTCTTCGGCCCGGAGGGGTTCGCCGCCGCCGCGACCGGATTCGATGTCACGGTCGTGCGCCCGGGCGACACGATCGTCGCCGGACCGTTCCGGCTGCGGTTCTTCGGCGGAAAGCACAACGAGATCCACGCGAGCATCCCGATCGTCGACAACGTCGGCGTGCTCGTGAACGAGACGCTGTACTACCCCGGCGACTCGTGGGCGGTTCCGGATGCACCGGTCGAGGTCCTCGCCGCCCCGGCGAGCGCGCCCTGGCTCAAAATCGGCGACGCGATGGACTTCATCCTCGCGGTCGCGCCTCGACACGCCTTCGCCACGCACGAGACGATCAATTCGGCGGCAGGTCAGGCCATGGCGAACGGCCGTCTCGGTTGGGCGACCGAGCAGGGCGGCGGCGTGTACGCGCCCCTGGCCCCCGGCGAGTCGCTCGAGGTCTAGCCGCGCTCGACTAGCCTCAACCCATCTCGAGGAGGAACACACCGTGGCGGATCCTGCCCCGAAGCGCGTCGAACACCCCCGCCGACTCGAGCACGCCGTCGAGTTCACGCTGTTCGGCAGCCGCTGGCTGCTCGCACCGCTCTACCTCGGACTCGTCGTCGTGCTCGCCGCCATCGTCGTGAAATTCGTTCAGGAGCTCTGGGCGCTCCTCGTGCACCTCACCGAAGAGGATGGCAACGACCTCATGCTCGGGATCCTCGGCCTGCTCGACCTCGTCCTGCTCTCCAACCTCGTGCTCATCGTCATCCTCGCCGGCTATGAGAACTTCGTCTCCCGCATTGCGGCCGCCCGCGACGTCGAAGATCGTCCGCGCTGGATGAACCACATCGACTTCTCCGGCCTGAAGATGAAGATCATCGGTTCCATCGTTGCGATCTCGGCCATCGGCTTGCTTCGCGATTTCACCGACATCGGAACCGCGAAGGCGCTCGATGCGAGTGAACTCGTCTGGCGTATCGCCCTCCACGTGACGTTCCTGCTCTCCGGCGTCGGCTTCGCCTTCGCCGACTGGCTCGCCGAGAAGCGCACCGCACTCACCATGGTGACGCACTCCGAGGACTAGGACTCCGGCAGAGCGAGGATTCCCGGCGTGCAGTTCCAGCGCTTGACGACCGCACGCCCGTGCTCGAAGCCGAGCACCGAGACCGTGCCCGTGGCGAGCGAGAATGCGGCGCCGTCCTCGGGCTCGAGCTCGAGCCACGCGGCGCCGATCGCGCGCAGCAGGTGACCGTGGGCGAAGAGCAGCGCGTCCTCGCCGCGCCTCATCACCTCGACGGCGCGCACGAGCACCGCATCGGCGCGGCGGCGCACCGCGATGGCGTTCTCGCCCGGAGTGCGACCGGCGGGAACGCCGTCGCGCCAGAGATTCCAGAGGCCGCCATGCTCCGCTGCGATCTGCTCGCTGGTGAGGCCCTCGTAGGCGCCGTAGTCCCACTCGGCGAGGTTGGGGTCGACGCCCGCATGAGGGAATCCGGCAAGAGCAGCGGTCCGTCGAGCGCGCTGCAGCGGGCTCGTGAGCGCGAGGCCGAAGCGGTGGCCGCTCAGGACGTCGCCGACGGCGCGGGCCTCATCCTCCCCGACCGCGGTGAGCGGGATGTCGCTCGAGCCGGTGTGCCAGCCGTTCTTCGCCCACTCCGTCTGCCCGTGCCTGACGAGCACGAGCATCGCGTCGCCTGCTGTGCCGCTCACGCACCCCACGTTATGGTGCGGGCGACACCCGGCGCGTTGAGCGAACTCCGGAAACACGCCCAGGAATAGGGTTTTGGCCGTGGACACTGCGCTCAACCCCCTCGACGGGGCCCGGATCTCCTACCGGGTGTTCGGCGACGAGGCGAATCCCCAGGCGATCGTCCTCGTCCACGGCACCGCGCTGTCGCAGGCGATCTGGCGAGGTTTCGGCTGGGTACGCGACCTCCAGGACGAGTACAAGGTCATCACCCTCGACCTGCGCGGGCACGGCCACAGCGACAAGCCGCACGACGAGGACGCCTACGACCTGCCGTACTTCCTCGCCGACGTGCTCGCCGTGCTCGACGCCGCGCAGGCCGAGCACGCCCACTTCATCGGCTATTCGCTCGGCGCCCGCGTCGGCTTCACCCTCGCCGCGCAGCACCCCACCCGCATCACCTCGCTCATCACGCTCGGCGGATCACCGCGCACGGGCAAAGGCGTCTTCGACCGGACGTTCTTCCCCGGCTGCATCGGGGTGCTCGAGACCCAGGGGATGCCCGGATTCATCGAGGGCTGGGTCGAGCGGCTCGGCTTCGAGCTCGACCAGTCCACCCGCGTCGCCCTGCTCGCCAACGACGCCGTCGCCCTCGCCGCGTACATGCGCAAGGTCGAGCTCGACAAGGGCGTGCCCGACGCCGTGCTCTCGCAGCTCACGACGCCGCTGTTCATGATCGCCGGAACCGAGGACTACTACCGCGTGCGCGCCGCGGCAAAGGTGCAGTCGACGCTGCCCGACACCCCGGTGCGACTCCTCGACGGCGCGACGCACGGGCGCACGCCCCGGCACCCCGAGGCGCTGCCCGCCGTTCGCTGGTTCCTCGCCAAGCACCCCTGAGGCGCGTGAGCCCGTCGAGAGCGATGCCGCGCTGCCAGAGGTGTCGACAGAGAAGTTCGGGGCGACGCCGAACTCGGCGTAGACGCCCCCGTCGCGAGCCAGATCACCGACGGCCTCGTCGATGAGACGCTCATAGCCCGCGGGAATCGAGAGCACCGCGAGCAGGGCGCGGTAGGTCGTCGAGAACACGGAGAAATCGGTGAACGGCGGCACCCCCGCCCACTCGACGCCCATCGCGACGGCGAGCTCGTCGAGTGTCGCCGCGCGCATGGCCGCTTCGAAGGTGGAGGTGCGCCTTGGGGAGGTCGCGAAGGTCTCGCTCAGGCATCCGTCGCCTGCTGCATGTGCATCGCCTGCAGCACGATGCGCTCGACGATCGCGACGATGTTGTAGATGACGAGGGTCAACAGCGTGATCCCGGCCACCGCCGTCCACAGGTCGACGAACTTGGAGCTGGCGAGGAAGATCGAGAGTTCCCCTCCCAGCCCCTGACCCGTCGACAGCCACTCCGCGAGCAGCGCGCCGGTGATGGCGCCGGGCACCGACACCCGAGCCGCCGCGAAGATGGAGGGCACCGCGCCGGGCGCCGTCACGAGGACGAGCTGCGTGAACCGGTTGCCGCCGAAGACGCTCACGACGTCGAGCGTCTGCGGGGATGCCTGCGCGAGGCCGAACATCACCGACGCCAGCGCCGGGAACAGCACCACGATCGACGCGATCGTCGCGACCGAGGCCGGCGTGCCGATTCCGACGATGAGGTCGATGACGGGGACGAGCGCGACGAGCGGGACGGTTCTGAGGAACAGCGCGAACGGCATGACCCCGGCCTCGACGCTCCGCGAGAGCGAGAACACCACGGCGAGGATGATCGCGATCGCCATCCCCACCCCGAACCCGAGGCCGGCGTCGGCGAGGGTCTGGCCGAGCCATCGCGCCAGATTCGCGCGGATGCCGGCCGCCGTCTGCGAGAACACCACGGCGTTGGGGTTCGACACGAAGAGGTGCTGCCACACGTCGGCCGGCCCCTTCGCGATCTGGTGCGGAGCGAGCCACACGATGACCTGCCAGATGAGCAGCACGATCGCGACCGTAACGACGAGGTTGATGACGGCCCGGAGCACGGGGTGCAGACGACGGCCCCTCACCCGGCTGCCCTGCCGCGCACCCAGGGCGTGATGAGACGCGCGATGAGACCCACGATGCCGTAGCCGACGACCGACACGAGCGCGCAGAGCAGGAACAGCGACCACATGCCGATGGAGTCGTTCTGGCTCTGGTAGAAGATGAGGAGGGTTCCGACGCTGCGGTCGATGTGCCCCATGTACTCGCCGAGCACAGCGCCGAGGAACGAGGTCGGCACGGCGACCTGCAGCGCGCTGAGGATCGCCGGGAGCGCGGCTACGAGCCGCACCTTGACGAGCTGCGACCAGCGCCCGCCGCCGAAGACCCGGACCACGTCGACCGAGGCGGCATCCGCCGACTTGAAGCCGAGCAGCGTCCCGGAGACGGTGGTGAAGAAGAGGACGAGGGCAGCGAGGAGGATGCCCGTCTGCGACGGGTCGCCGGGGTTCTTCGCACCCCCGATGAGGATGATCGCGAGGCTGCCGACCGCGACGATCGGCAGGCAGTAGCTCACGACGGCGATCTGGGTGATGACGGTCTCGAGCCACGGCACCAGCAGCACGAGCGCACAGAGCAGGAGGGCGATCCCGTTTCCCCAGAGGAACCCGAGGCCCGCCTCGATGAGCGTCGGCTGAAGCGACGGCCAGTACCCTGGCAGCGCGCCCTGTATCACGAGCCAGTCGACGACGTCCCACGGCGCCGGCACGGGGTGGAACGCGGTGCCGTTCGCCTGGTCGTAGTGGATGAACGACGCCAGCCACCAGATGAGCAGGATCACGGCGATTCCCGCGATCGTCGCCGCCCAGCGGGGAAAGGCGCGTCCGCGACTCATCGGCTCACGCCTCGGCCTCGGCCCTGCCGTCCCTGCCGAAGAGCAGGCCGGAGGCGTAGTCGACGAGGGCGTGGAATTCGGGGGTGCGCATCATGTCGGGGGTGCGCGGCCTCGGCAGGGTCACCTCGATGATCTCGGTGACGCGGCCGGGCCGAGGCGACATGACGGCGACCCGGTCGGCGAGGAAGATGGCCTCCTGGATGCCGTGCGTGACGAGCAGCGTCGTGGCCGGCTTCTCGGTCCAGATGCGCAGCAGCTCGAGGTTGAGGTTCTGCCTCGTCATGTCGTCGAGAGCCCCGAACGGCTCGTCGAGCAGCAGGACGGACGGCTTGAGCACGAGCGCGCGCGCGATGGAGACCCGCTGGCGCATGCCGCCGGAGAGCTGCGCCGGCTTGGCCTTCTCGAACCCGTGCAGGCCGACCAGGTCGATGAGCTCGTGAACATAGCCGGCGTCGACCGACCGGCCCGCGACCTCGAACGGCAGCTTCACGTTGGACCACACGCTGCGCCAGGGCAGCAGAGCATGGTCCTGGAAGGCGATGCCGAGCTCGCTGGCCCTGCGCTGCTCGGCCGGGGTGCGGCCGTCGATCAGCACCTCTCCCGAGGTCGGGCTCTCGAGGTCGGCGAGGATGCGGAGAATCGTCGACTTGCCGCAGCCGGATGGCCCGAGCAGCGCGAGGAAGGACCCCTGGTCGGTGTGGAGATCGGTATCCTGCAGCGCCTGAAGGGTCTTGCCCCCTCGCACCCTGAACTGCTTGCTGAGACCCGTGATCCGGATGCCGGTGCCGAGCTGCTGCTCGGCACCGGCATCGGTCGAAACGGAGTTCGTCATCGGCGTGGAGACTAGCCGCCGTAGTTCATCAGGCCGGGGTTCTCCGTGTAGATCTGCGTCAGCAGCGAGGTGTCGAAGATCTGATCCGCGGTCACCGCGAAGCCGGCCTTCGCCATCGACGCGACGGTCTCCGTCTGAAGGCTCGACGAGATGGTGAACAGTCCGTTCGCCTTCGTCTCAGCATCGGCGACCAGGGCCTTCTGGCCGTCGAACTCGGCCTTCGTCTCGGTCGGGTCGAGCTTGCCGGAGCTGTTCTGCTTCTCCGCCGAGCCCGGCGCGGAAACCGCGGCGTTGAAGTGCTCGATCACCTTCGACACCACGTCGGTGTCGGACGCCTTGAACGTGTCGCTCCAGCCCTTGATCTCGGCGGTGAGGAACGCCTTGACCTCGTCCGGGTGGGCGGTGAGGAAGCTCTTCGTCACCGCGATGGTCTCCGCCGGGTAGGCGAAGTTGTTGTCCGCGAAGTCGAGCTGCGTCACCGAGCCGGTGTCCTTCTTGATCGCGATGGCCTCGTTGGTGATGTACGAGACGTAGCCGTCGGCCTTGCCGGACTCCACCATCGAAGGGCCGTTGAAGGAGCCGGGCACGACCGTGACCTGCGTGGGGTCGATGCCGTTGGCGGCGAGGAATCCGTTGAACAGCGAGGTGTTCGAGGCGTCGACGCCGATCTTCTTACCCACGAGCGACTTCGGCGTGGTGAGACCGGAGGTGCCGAGCGAGGCGATGGTGAACGGGTTCTTCTGGTACGTCGCCCCCACGATGACGATCGGATCGCTCGCGTTCGCCGGGTCGGAGTCATACGCCGCGACCGAGGCGGCGTCGGAGAGCGCGAACTGCGCCTTGCCGGAGGCGAGTTCGCTCGTCCCGATCGAGGGGCCGGACGTCAGCGTGACGGTTCCGAAGCCCGCCTGAGTGTAGTAGCCGTTGTCGAGGGCGTAGTACTCGCCGGCGAACTCGGAGTTCTTGATCCACGAGAGCTGGACATCGATGTTGCCGAACGAGCCGGGCGCGGCTGCCGTGGTGGCCGCGGTGGAGGGTGCCGACGACGACGGGGACGAGGAACAGCCGGCCAGGACGCCAGCGGCGACGACAGCGCTCGCGGTGACGATCGCGAGACGCACGACGCGCGTGGAAGTGGTCATAGGAGATGCAGCCTTTCGACGCAACGGGCGGGGGAATGTGATGCATCGCCCACGGTAATGGGGCGACGTTTCCGCGGCGTTTCGCTGGCGTTCATTCCGCGGACACGGGATGCGCTGGCCGGAACACCGCCTCCGCCGCCGCCGCGCGGCGGCGGATCAGGAGGGGAGCTGGAACGGAACGACGAGCTCCGGGTGGTCCAGATAAAGCTCTTCGAGCAGCGACAGGTCGAAGAGATCGCCGGCGGCGACGGTCGTGCCCATCGCGGCGAGCGTCTCGACGCTCGCGTCGACGAGCTCCCGCGTCATCGCGAGGAGGCCGTTCTCGTTCACGTCATCCGTGAGGATCAGCCTGTTCTGCGCCGCCGCCTCGCTGGTCTGCTCGAACAGGTCGAGCTTCAGTCCCTTGCCGAACTCGTTGACGGCGAGATCGGCCGACTTCGACAGGCTGTTGATCGCATCCGTCCAGCCCTTGATCTCGGCGATGAGGAACGCCTTGAGCAGATCGCGCTGGGTGTCGATCGAATCCTGGGTGACGGTGAGGGTCGCGGCGGTGAAGGGCAGACCGCTGGCGGCAAAGCCGAGGACGACCGGCAGGTAGCCGTCGAATGTGGCGCGGACGGGCCCGCGAGTGAGGGAGGACAGCTGCGCGTCGTACCTGCCGTGCTCCAGCGGGGTGATGTCGTCATCGGCCGGCACGACGTACACGTCGAATCTGCCGCTGCCCCGCTCGCCGGAGGTGAGGCCCTTGGCGGTGCAGAAGCCCTGGAAGACGGCGCGCAGGCCGGGCGGGACCCCGACGACCTTGCCCTTGAGGTCGGAGACCTTCGCGATGGGGGTGTGCTCTTTCAGCGAGAGGAAGCAGAACGGGTTCTTCTGGTAGATCGAGCCGATGATCTTGAGGGGCGCGCCCGCGGCGACGGCGGGGGCGGTGAGCGCCGGCGTCGACAAGCCCACGAGGGCGGAGCCGGAGGTCAGCGCCGCCTCGACGGTGGTCGCGTCGTCGCCCGCGATGAGGTCGACGGAGGTGAACCCCTCGGTGGCGTAGTACCCGTTCGTCGTCGCCAGATACTCGCCCGCGAACTCGATGGTCTTGATCCCCGAGAGCTGGACGGCGATCGAACCGTACTGGCCCGGGGTCGGAGTCGCCGGCACCGCAGGGGTCGGAGTCGCCGGCACCGCAGGGGTCGAGGACGGGCCCGGAGAGACCGGGGAACAGGCCGCGAGAACGGCGAGGCCGCCCACCGCGAGGACACCGACGCCGCCGAGGCGGAGGAAGGCACGGCGGTCGAACTCGTGCCCGGCGGATGCGGGGAACCCGGTCATCTGATTCTCCAAACAGAGGGTGCTGAATCCGGTCCGTCGGGAGCGATCCGGCTGCCGTCAACGCAGACGCACCTCGCCCCGCGCAACGCCGTCGACGCGGTCCTCAGCGAGGATATCGCGGCCACTCGGCACCCTCGAAATCCGGGGGAAAGTCCACCTGTCGACGACGCTCCAAAACCCGGCCAAAACGGCGCGGCGGCATCAAGACCATCTGGAAGGACTGAGCCTGACACGGGCACGTCGAAGGGAACGACCGCATGCTTCTCGCCCCATCGGCGTTGACCGAAGAACTCGACGCCATGCGCACATCGGCGCGGACCTTCTCAGTGCGCGAGATCGTCCCGCGGGTCGTCGAGGCGGAGCGCACGCAGACCTTCCCCGGGGGCTGTTCCGCACGGCGGGCCGGCACCGATTCGTCGGCCCACTGCTCTCCTAATGTCGGAAGATCGGGATCTCCGTTCGTGGTCCGGGAGGAGTTCTCCCACCGGCCGGCCGGCATCTCCTCCGGCCTCAGCCATCAGGACCACGTCGGGAAGAGCCTCCCTGAACCGCTACGGCAGCCCCGAGCAGCACGAACGAACGCAGGCCCGCGCCCTCTCGTCGGTGACTTCGTCGTCGCGACCGCGATCACTGAGCCCGGCGCTGGACGGCTGTGCCGATCGTGTCGGCGACCGGGACGAAGCGCATCGCGGCCGAATTGATGCAGTAGCGCAGACCGCCCTGGTCGGCGGGAGCCGTCATCGAACATATGGCCCAGGTGGCTGTCGCCGTTCGTGGAGCGGACCTCGATGCGGGTCATCCCGCAGCTGCGGTCCTTCTTCTTCTCCACGATGTTGGCGGGATCGAGCGGCACGGTGCAACTCGGCCAGCCGGAACCGGACTCGAACTTGTCGATCGAGGCAAACAGCGGCTCGCCCGACACGATGTCGACGTAGATGCCCTGCTCGTGGTTGTCCCAGTACTGGTTGCGGAACGCGGGCTCGGTCGCCGCCTCCTGGGTGACGCGGTACTGCTCCGGGGTCAGTTTCGAAACGGCCTCGGTGGTCTTCTGGTAGTTCGATACAGGGTTTCCGTCCTCGAGGCGGATGTCGCGGCTGGCTGCGGCGCTCAGTGCTTACAACAGCGCGGGGATCGTTCCTGCTCCTGTTCCTACTTGCCGGCCTTTTCGAGGAGAGCCCGAATGCGCTTCTGGGTGTCCGGATGCGCCGCATAGCCGGTGACCGACTCGGCCTCCGCGTCGAGATGGGCTCGGTAGCCCGCGAGGGCGGGGGCGCCCAGCAGCTTCTTGGTCGGACCGAACACTTGCGTCGGCCCGGCGACCAGTCGGGCCGCGAGCTCATCGGCGCGCGCATCCAGGGCATCGGGTTCGAGAACCTCGGCGACCAGTCCCCACGCGAGGGCGTCCGCGGCACTGGCCGGGGATCCGGTGAGCAACACCGCGGAGGCGCGCTTGCTGCCGATGGCGGCGGGGAGCAGGTACGAGACCCCGCCATCGGGGGTGAGCCCGATGGCTCCGTAGGCACCGTGGAAGCTGGCCCGCGTGGAGGCGAGCACGATGTCGGTGTTGAGCACGAGTCCGAGGCCGGCGCCCGCCGCGGCGCCGCCGACGGCCGCGATGATGATCAGGGGAGATGCGGCGAAGGCGAACATGGTGTCCTGCAGCGTGGTGACCATCCGGCGCATTTGGGCGTCGCCCCCCTTGCGGGCGATCTCGTTGAGATCCCCGCCGCCGCAGAACACCCGGCCTGCGCCGCGCAGCACGACGACGCGGCAATCCGGGTCCGCCTCAGCATCCCGGATCGCGCGCAGCAGCGATTCAGTCAGCTCCCGGCTCATCGCGTTGCCGACGGCCGGTCGGTTGAGGGTGATCGACGCGACCCCGGCGTCGATCGAGAAAAGCACGACGGGTTCTGTCATGTGAAGAGGGTACGTCGCGCGCCGCTGGTCCGGGTAGGCCCGGATCAGCCCGTGCGCGGGCTGTGTGCCAGGGTCGCGTCGGCGAGCTCGATGCCGCGCGCCTGGATGGATTCGATGTTCATCTCTTCGAGCAGCGCCGGATCGAGCTTGGGCGAGGTGCCCCCGTCGAACTTGTAGTGCAGATCGCAACTCGGATGCACCCACACGGAACTGCGCCCGTGCCCGACCTCGGCGGAGTCGGTCCAGGAGATTGAGGAAGCCCTCGACGCGCCGCATCTTGACCGTGGCGACCGCCTTGAGGTGAGCCAGAATGCGGTCGTCGATCCGGATTGGAAGGCAGCACCCACCGGCGCACGGACTCGTGACCGACACCGACCTGACGGGTAACGGCCGCTGACGCAGCCGTCAGCGACGGATACTCCGACCGGTGCTCACGCACCAGACGGACCCGCCCGATCACGAAGGGCAGGATCGATTTTCTTCGGCATGACATACATCTTTCGACTCAAAAGGATGGCGCATCGAACCTGAGGCGCTTCACATTGACGATGTTGTCTTAAGGTCCGTCGGTCCGCTCGCTCACACTGAACGGCGTCAAAGGCCGCACAATAGCGAGGTCGGGATACTGCCGGGTCTGCTGCACGGTGAGGTGACAGTTTCTAGTCACGCAGCGCGTTCGGCTGGCGCGTTCATGATGGCCTCGAATTCGATCGGGGTCAAACGTCTGTCAGCGCTCTTCGAACGCAAGAAGCCCTGGCGTTGCCGCCAGGGCTTCTTCTGAGCCGCAGCCCACTTCGTTTTCTAGTTCGCATGGTTCGAATAAGAACCACCTGGCTGGGGCGCCTGGACTCGAACCAAGAACAAAAGAATCAGAATCTTCCGTGTTGCCAATTACACCACGCCCCAACGTGGCGGCCCGAGGGCCGAAAAACGATGTTACCGCATCGGCTTCACGCCCTGGAAACCGCGCCGCG
>NZ_DAIEII010000030.1:0-14039 GCF_027352875.1 Gryllotalpicola sp. | reverse complement strand
GAAGGTGTCGGCCTGCAGCTTGATGGCCCGCTCGCCGAGCCGCGCGATGAGCTGGCTGGCGCGGGCGAAGAGCAGGTCGCCGGTGAGCACCGCGACCGCGTTGCCGTAGACGAGCTGCGCGCTCGGAACGCCGCGGCGCTGAGTCGCGTCATCCATGACGTCGTCGTGGTAGAGCGAGGCGAGATGGGTGATCTCGATCGCCTCCGCGGCGAGGATGACGCGGTCGTTGACCCCGTCGCCGAGCTGCCCCGCGAGCAGGGTCAGCATCGGCCGCACCCGCTTGCCGCCGGCTTGGAACAGGTAGCTGGCCGTCACATCCGCGATCTCGTCGGCGAACCTCATCTCGTGGATGAGACCCGATTCGACACGCTCGAGGCCGTCGTCGATGATGCGCGCGAGCGCGCGGTCGGCCGGCCCGGCGAAGAGGCGCTCGGTGAAACCGACGCTCGAGAGGAACGTCGAAGAGCGGCGGGCCGCGACGGGCGCGGTCACTCTGCCATCCCGCCCGGCTTCACGCCGCGGTGCAGCGCGACGATGCCGCCGGTGAGGTTGCGGTACGCGACCTGCTCGTAGCCGGCCGCGCGCAGCCACGCGGCGAGGGTGCGCTGCTCCGGCCAGTCGCGGATGGAGTCCATGAGGTACTCGTAGGCGGCGGGGTTCGACGAGGCGGCGCGCGCGAGCAGCGGCATCCCGTACCTGAGATAGGCGAAATAGCCCGCGCGCACCGAGGCCAGCGGCGGGCGCGAGAACTCGCAGACGACGAGTCGGCCGCCCGGCTTCGTGACGCGGAAGAACTCGGCGAGCGCAGCCCGCGGGTCGACGATGTTGCGCAGCCCGAACGAGATCGTCACGGCGTCGAAGCTCGCATCGGCGAAGGGCAGCGCGGTGGCATCCGCCTGCACGAACTCGATGCCGGCATCACCGGCGTGGCGCGCGCGACCGACCCCGATCATGCCCTCGCTGAAGTCGGCGGCGACCACGTGCGCGCCCGTTCGAGCCAGCGCGGCCGAACTCGTGCCCGTGCCGGCGGCGACGTCGAGGATGCGCTCCCCGGGCCGTGGGCCGACGGCGCGGGTGGTGGCGATGCGCCACAGCGCGTCGTTGCCGACGGAGAGGATCGCGTTGGTGCGGTCGTAGTGCTGGGCGACCTCGTCGAACATCGCCGCGACCGCGCCGGGCTGCTTGCTGAGGTCGGCCTTCTGCACCCCTCCAGCTTAGGGCGCAGGCGCTGGGCGTAGCCTGGTCTGGTGCCATCCGCCGCTGCTCTGACGACCGCGTTGCGCGTCGTCACGAAGCCGCTGGCGGGGGTCGAGACACTGCTCGGCTACGCCTCGGCGACGCACCCGCTGGTGTGGCTGCGCGGCGGCGCGGGCATCGTGGGCGTCGGCGAGGCGCTGCGGCTGACGTTCTCGGGGCCGGATCGCGTGCGGGATGCCGCAGCGGCCTGGCGCTCGATCGCCGCCGCCGCGACGGTCGAGGACCCGTTCGGCCTGCCCGGCTCGGGCCTCGTCGCCTTCGGGGCGTTCGCGTTCGCCGACCGGTCCTCGAAGGAGAGCGTTCTCATCGTGCCGTCCGTCGTGATCGGGAGGCGCCGCGACCGGACCTGGGTCACGCGGATCGAGGCCATCGACACGGCTCGACCGTCGACGGCGGGCGAAACCCGCGACGGTGACCGAGGCGGGGGCGAACTGCCGATCGCCCCGAGCCGGCTGGGCACCGAATACCGCCTCGCCATGCTGCCGGGCCTGCAGACCTCGGCGGGGTACCGCGCAGCCGTGGAATCCGCCGTTTCGCGCATCGCGGCGGGCGAGGTCGACAAGGTCGTGCTCGCGCGGGATCTGCACGCGCATGCGCCGGCCGGCGCCGATCTGCGCCGCGCGCTCGCCCGCCTGCAGTCGGGCTATCCCGACACCTGGACTTTCGCGGTCGACGGATTGCTCGGCGCAAGCCCCGAGACGCTCATCGAGGCGACCGGCCGGTCGTTCAACTCGGTCGTGCTCGCCGGCACCGCGTCCCGCGGCGCCGATGCCGCGGCGGACCGCGCCGCCGCCGCCGAGCTCGTCGCCAGCGCCAAGGACCGCGCTGAGCACGGCTTCGCCGCCGACAGCGTCCTCGAGGCGCTGCGCCCGCACGCCGCGACGCTCGACGTCAGCGCCCCCGAAACCCTCAGACTGCCCAATCTCTGGCACCTCGCGACGACCATCTCGGGGCGGCTCGCGGACGGGGCGAGCACGCTCGACCTCGTCGCCGCACTGCACCCCACCGCCGCCGTCGCCGGCACGCCGACCGATGCCGCACTGCGCCTCATCGCCGAGCTCGAGCCGTTCGACCGCGGGCGCTACGGCGGCCCGGTCGGCTGGATCGGGGCCGACGGCTCGGGCGAGTGGGCGCTGGCGCTGCGGTGCGCCCAGGTCGAGGAATCCGGCGATCTCACCGCCTATGCGGGCGGCGGCATCGTCGCGGGCAGCGATCCGGTGCTCGAACTCGCCGAGACGACGATGAAGTTCCGGCCCATCGTCGAGGCGTTCGGCTGAGCAGCAACCGCTAGGGCGTGAGCGGCACCTCGATGAGCGTCGCCGGCGCACTCAACGCACTCAGCGCCTGGTCGAGCTCCCCCCGCGTGGCCGCGCGCCGGTACGTCCAGCCGTAGGCGCGCGCCAGCGCCGCGAGATCGACCTCGCGCGGCGTCGTCATCACGCGGCGGAACGCCCTGGGGTCGGCGGTGCCTCGAACCTCGAGGGTGTCGAAGATCGTGCCGCCGCCGTCGTTGCCGACGATGACCTGGATCGGGGGCATCGTCTCGTCGGGGGATTGCAGCAGGGCGCCGGCGTCGTGCAGCAGGGTGAGGTCGCCGAGCAGCACCCGGACGACTCCGCCATGAGCGATGGCCCGGGGGGCCGGCACGCGGTCGGCCGCGGGCGAGAGCCCGGTGACCGGTTCTGGAGCCGACGGAACCCCGCGGAGCCCGAGCCCCACCCCGATCGCCGTCGACACCGTGCCGTCGATACCGGCGAGCCCGCGGTTCGCGATGACCCGCAGCTTCTTGCCCGGTGCGGCGCGGTCGAGATCGCGGGCGAGGCGGGATGCCCCGACGACGAGCCGATCGTGCGGCCAGGTGAAGCGCCACACCGCCTCGACGAGCATCCGGCGCGTGACGGGCTCGCGCACGGCGGCGAACTCGGCTTTGACGTAGTCGCCGTAGGCCTTCGGGTCGCGGGAATGGGATGCCCCCTGGTCGGGCGCGCGCTCGTCGGCGCGGCCTTCGCCCTGGGCCTCGAGCAGCGCGCGGCTCGCGCGCACCCAGCGGCCCAGCCATTCCTGCTCGGCGCTGCGAGGTGCGGCGGACAGCCCTTCGGGCTCGGCTTTTGCAGCTCTGGGCCGCACCTCGCGCATGACTTCGATGTCGCCGACCGCACGCGCCCGGTGGCCGGGGTTGTAGAAGTCGGGGCGGGACCGGTCGACGACGAAGACCTCGACACCGTCGCGCTCGAGCAGCGCGGGCACCTCGCGCGAGAGCGTGGGATGCCCGAACACGATCGCGCGCTCGACCCGCCCGCCGAAATCCGCATCGCTCAGCAGCTCGCGATAGGCGACCACGAGGTTCGGCCCGAAGTGCGCTCCCGAAACGACCTCCGCCAGGAGCGGCCAGCCGCCTTCGCGGGCCACGCGCTCGGCCTCCTCGCCCGCCGCCGCTCCCGCGACGACGACGGTGCGCGGACCGACCCCGACGGCTTCGACCCGCCGCCGAGCCGATAATCGCGCATGGTCCTGGCCCGCGGCACTGTGCAGAATCGTCGGCTCGGCGAGGGGGGACGACGCGGGCGCGGTCCATCGCGACGACAGCGGGGCGCGGAAGGCGAGGTTGAGGTGCGCGGGCCCCGGGCCATACTCGCCCGCCGCGGCCGCGGCGAACAGCTCTCGAGCGAGGCCGGCCGGGTCAGAGCCCCCCGCCGGGCGGCGGCCGCCCGCGCGAGCCTCGGCTGGAGCGTCGCTCTCGGCAAGGGCGTCCGCATCCCTGGCCCACGGCGTCGCGGTGCCGAACAGTCCGGCCTGGTCGGATGTCTGGTTCGAGCGGATGCCGCGCAGCTCGTCCGGCCGGTCGGCGGTGACGACGATGAGCGGCACGTTCGCGGCACGGGCCTCGAGCACGGCCGGGTGCAGGTTGGCGGCGGCGGTGCCGCTCGTCGTGACGACGACGGCCGGGACGCCGGTCTCGATGCCGATCCCCAGCGCCGTGAACCCCGCAACGCGCTCATCGATGCGCACCTGCAGCGCGATGGCCCCCGCGCGCTCGAACTCGGCCGCGACCAGGGCGAGCGCCTGCGAGCGCGAGCCCGGGCTCAGCACGACGTGACGCACCCCTGCCTCGACAAGCCCTGAGAGCAGGGCGGCGGCATACGCGGTCGACGCCGCCTCAGCCACCATGAAGGTCATGCTAATCGCGGCGTGGGAGGGTTGACGGATGAAGAAGATCGGCGCCTGGGTGCTGTACACCGTGCTGCGGCTGCTCATGTTCGCGGTGCCGCTGGCGGTCCTGTTCCTCGTCCTCCCGCAGCAGTACTGGATCTACAGCACGATCGCCGCGGCGCTCATCGGCTTCGCCCTGTCGTACCTCATCCTGGGCAGGCCCCGCCGGGCCGTCGCCGAGCAGCTCGCGAGCATCGGGAAGAAGGGCCCCGCCGCGCCCAAGCCCGGCGGCGACGAGGATGCCGAGGACTCGGCGGTCGATGCCTCTCAGCCCGCCGCTTCAACTCCAGGTGTACGCCGCCCAGAGGGCGATCCCGTAGAGCAGAGCGACAAGCCCGCTGAGCTGTAGCGCGATGACGAGCTCGCGCGGGGTGCGGGCCGTCCAGGCGATGATCACGGCGGGCAACGCGATGAAGAGCACGAGCAGCCCCAACCAGCCGAGTGTGTAGAACAGTGCGACGAGGACGAGCATCGCGAACGGCAGCAGCGTCAGCACCGTGTAGAGCGCCTTCGATGCCGTCGACCCGATGAGCACCGAGAGGGTGCGCTTGCCGGCGGCGCGGTCGGTCTCGATGTCGCGCAGGTTGTTGACGACGAGGACGGCGCAGGCGAGGAATCCCGCCGCGACGGCCCCCCACCAGCCCTCGAGCGTCACGGACCCGACCTCGACGTACTCCGTGCCGGCGACCGCGGCGAGGCCGAAGAAGGCGAAGACGAAGACCTCGCCGAGGCCGTGATAGCCGTAGGGGCGCTTGCCGCCCGTGTAGAACCACGCGGCAACGATGGCCGCGGCGCCGACCGCGAGCAACCACCAGAGCTGCGTGCGCACGATGACGACGACGCCGGCGATCGCGGCGACCGCGAAGAACGCCAGCGCGACCGCGAGCACGGTGCGCGGCCTCGCCCGGTCCGAGGCGGTAAGCCGCCCCGGACCGACCCGGTAGGCGTCGGTGCCGCGGATGCCGTCGGAGTAGTCGTTGGCGTAGTTGACGCCGATCTGCAGCGCGAGCGCGACGCCGAGGCAGGCGAGCCCGAGCGCCCAGTGCACGCTGTGCGCGCCGGTCACCGTCGACGCGGCACCCGTGCCGATGAACACCGGGGCGATGGCGAGCGGCAGGGTGCGCAGCCGGGCCGCGGCCACCCAGTCGCCGAACCGGGCCGGCGCGACGGCGCCGGGCCTGCGGGAGCGGGCGGGATTGCCGGGACGACGGGAGGGCTTCTTCGCGCGAGTGCTCACCCGCGCGATTGTATCGACGCCGCTTGGCGCGCTCTTATGCGCGGCCGGGGCGCGTCGGGCCGAGGCACTCGCGCCGGATCCATTCGGCGGTGTCGGCAGAAGCGCCGGGATGCGCGATCGCACGCGGCCCGAGCTCGGGGAACCGCGAGACGATCTGGCGCAGCTCGGAGTCGGTCAGGCGGGTGCCGTTGAGCTGCTCCTGCGCGACGTCGTAGTCCGACTTCAGCGCCTGGCCGAGTAGTGCCCGAAACTCGTCGCCCTCACCGTAGAACGAATGAACGCTGACGCTCACGCCGGCACCCGCCTTTCCCCCACGGAATCTCAGAGAGATCCGGACCCCGATCCGACATTCCCAAACCGAGGAGGTCGACCGCTACTTGCAGTTCTGATGCCACCCGTTCGGGGGGTGGCCGCGCTCCGCCGCCAGCGCTGCCACCGACGCAGCTGCGCAGTAACCTCATGCCGTGGACGCCCCCGCACCAGCAGGTCTCGATGGCGCGGCGAGCGCGGCGTCGCGGATCGCGCTCGTCGAGGACCACGAGATCGCGGCGCTCGGCTTCGCACAGCTGCTGTCGGGGCATCCCGACTTCGACCTCGTCGCGACCGCGTCGACCGTCGCCGGATTGGACGGAGCCTGGCCCGTCGATCTCGTCGTCCTCGATCTGAGGCTCTCCGACGGCTCGGAACCCGGCCAGAACGCGGCGAAGCTTCGCGCACGCGGCGCCGAGGTCCTCGTGCTCACCGCGGGCGACAGCCCCGCACTGGTGCGCCAGGCGGCGCGCGCCAACATTCTCGGGATGGTGCGCAAATCGGAACCGGCCGAGGTGATCCTCGACGCGGTGCGGGCCGCGCTGCGCGGCGAGACGGTTGCAACCACGGAGTGGGCGGCGGCGATCGACGCCGACGCGGCTATCGCGGATGCCGGCCTCAGTCCGCGCGAGCGCGAGGTGCTCGCGCTCTACGCCTCCGGCCAGAAGGCTCAGGCCGTCGCCTATCGCACCGGGCTCTCCCGGGCGACGGTGACGCAGTACCTCAGCCGCATCCGCACCAAGTACGCCATGGTCGGCCGGCATGCACCCACCAAGATCGACCTCAACCAGCGCGCACGCGAAGACGGCCTGCTGCCGTGAACGAGGCATCCGACCGGCTGCAGCGCCTCATCTTCCTGCTCGGCGGGGTCGGGGGACTCATCTTCCTGGCACTCGGGATGCAGTCGGCTCAGCGCCAGTTCGCGGTCATGGCGACCTGGCTCGGCTGGCCGACCTTCGCCGTGCTCGCCGTGCTCTGCGCGGCCATGTCGGCGATCGCCCTCGTCGCGCCGCTCCCCGCGGTGCGCCTCGTCGTCGTCGGCTACCTCGCATGCTTCGCCGCCATCGAGGCGCTCTGGCTCTTCGCCCAGCATGCTCCGGAGCTGCCCGGCATGGAGGCGCCCTGGCCGACCCAGATCGTCGCCGTCGGCTCGACCTTCGCCGCGACAGCCTGGCGGCCGCGCTACGCCTGGCCCTACATCGCCGCCGTCACCGGGTGGGGCGGAGCGCTGCGCTTCTACGCCGACGACCGCGTCGTCACGCTGCTCGCGACCGAGGACTTCCTCCAGGGGCTCCTCGTCTCGACGATCCTCGCCTCGCTCGCCTACCTGGTGAAGCGCGCGGCGCGGGCCCACGACGACGCGGCGAACGTGATCCGGGCGGACGCCGCACAGCTCGCCTCCGCGCGCGCTTACGCTCTGCAGCACGCCCGGTTCGGCGCGCTCATCCACGACGAGGTGCTCGCGCTGCTCGTTCCGGCGGGGCGAGCGGATGCCGACCTCCGCGCGCCGCTGCGCAGCGCTGCGGCCCTCACCCTCGAACACCTCGCCGACGTGCGCGCCGCCGGCGGCCGAATCCCCCCCGGACCGGTCCGCCCCGACGAGGCGGCCGCGCGGCTGCGCACGGCGGTGCCGTACGCCTCGGTCGCGTTTCGCACCGATGCCGACCGGGCCGCGCCCGTACCCTCCGAGGTCGTCGAAGGGATGACGGTCGCACTCACCGAGGCGGTGCGCAACAGCCGGAAGTACGCCGGCAGGTCGGCGCGCTGCGAAGTCGTCGTCGCGCTGCTGCCGACGGCCGTCATCGTCACGATCGCCGACGACGGGTCGGGGTTCGATCCCCGCCGCGTGCCGAAGGAGCGCCTCGGCATCCGGGTGAGCATCGTCGAGCGGATGGCCGCGATCGGCGGCGGCGCGACCGTGAGCAGCGCCCGCGGCAGCGGGACGACCGTCACCCTGGAATGGCGCGACTCGTGAGCGACCTGACCCGCGTCGACTCGTCGTCGGTGTTCCGGCTCGTGGGCTGGGGCGCCCGCGTCGTGCTGCTCCTCTTCATCGCGACGCAGGCCGTCCTCGCGCTCGCCGACCTTCCCAATGTGATCGCCCCCTGGCCGACGCTCGTCGCACTCCTGCTGGTGTGCAGCGGCGCCGTCGTGCTCACGCTCGTCAACCGGCACCCATACCCGATGGTGCTGGTCGTCGTCATCTACGCGATCGTCGCGGCGAGTACGATCCTCGTCGACTGGAACCTCCCCGCCGGCCCGCCGGGCTACCGGAGCTGGCACTGGGGAGCGCTGACCTTCATGCTCTTCGTCCTCGCGCTGCGCGATCGCATCTCGGCGGCGTGGATCGGCTTCGGCATCATGGCCGCGATCAACGTCGTCTGGGAGATGCAGACCGGCCGCGGCTGGCTCGACGCGGTCGGCAACCTCGATCGCAACGCCGGATTGCTCCTCATCGCGACCCTCTTCGCGGTGAGCCTGCGCGGCGCGGCCCGGGCGATCGAGAGTGCGCAGGCCGCGCAGCTCGCCCTCGCGGCACAATCGGCGGCGGCGGAGACCACCCGGCGCGAGCTCGAGATCCAGCTCGCCATGCTCGAGGCGCTCGCGCGCCCGGCCCTCGAGCGCCTCGCCGCCGACGGGCCTCTCTCCGACGAGGACCGCGCGTGGTTCGCCCGCGTCGAGACCGAGCTGCGCGACGCGCTGCGAGCGCGTCACCTGCTCACCGCGGCGATCCGCCAGACGGCGTCGGAGGCGCGGCGGCGCGGCGTCGAGGTCGTGCTGCTCGACGACCGCGGCCCCTGCGACCTGCCGGACGACGCCATCGCCCGCATCGAGGAGGCGCTCGACGCCGCTGTGCAGCTCGACGGTGTCGAGCGCATCACCGTGCGGCTGCTGCCCGAGGACCGCGACGAGATCGCGACGGTCGTCGCCGACCGCGGCGACGAGACGACTGCGGTGACTATCGCGAGCTGAGGTCGGCGGCGAGACGCTGCCGGTCCGGTTTGCCGGAAGGCAGCAGCGGGATTCCGGCGACGGTGATGACGCGCGCGGGCTGCGCCGCACGGCCGAGGGATCCCCCGACCGCCGCCCGCACCCCGGCGAGGTCGGCCGTGCCCGTCGTCACCACGACGGGCACCTGCCCCCACTCGTCGTCGTCGAGCGCGACGACGACGGCGTCCGCGAGGCCCGGCAGAGCCGTGACGGCCTCCTCGATGAGTTCGAGCAGCACCTTCTCGCCGCCCGAGATGATGACGCTGTCTCGACGGCCGCTGATCGAGAGCGTCCCGTCCGCGGCGAGCGTGCCGAGGTCGCCGGTGCGGTACCAGCGGGTGCCGTCCGGGTCGATGGCGAAGGATCGGGCGATGCGCTCCGGGTCGTCGAGGTAGCCGGTCGTCAGCACGGGGCCGGTGACCTCGACCTCGCCGGCGGCGCTGATCCGCAGCCGCACGCCCGGCAGCGGGTGGCCGTCGTAGACGCAGCCGCCGCACGTCTCGCTCGAACCGTAGGTGCGCACGACCCGCACGCCGAGCTCGTCGGCGATTTCGAGGAGCCGCGACCTCGTCGGCCCGCCGCCGACGAGCACCGCGTCGAAGGAGCGCAGCGCGACGAGCAGCTCGGCGTCGGCGGGGACGGCGTCGAGGAGGCGCTGCAGCTGCGTCGGAACCACCGAGACGTACCGGGATTCCCCCGTCATCGCCCCCGCCGCGTCGCGGAACGCACCCGGATCGAAGTGCCCCTCGGGCAGGTAGACCGGCTCGGTGCCCGCCGCGATCGAACGCACCAGCACGTTCTCGCCGGCGATGTACCGGGTCGGAAGACAGAGCAGCCACTGGCCCTGCCCGTCGAGCCAGGCGGCCGAGGCGCGTGCGCTCGCGAGCAGCGCCCGGGCGGATTGCGGCACCCGCTTCGGCGCCCCGGTCGAGCCGGACGTCTCGATGACGAGGGCGGTCTCTGCACCGGAATCCAGTGCCGTCCGCAACCGCTCCAACTCCTCCCGCGGGTCGGCACGCGGGCTGGGATACGGCTCCGCCATCAGTACTGCCAGGGGAAGTCGGTCCAGTCGGGCTCGCGCTTCTCAAGGAAGGCATCGCGGCCTTCGACCGCCTCGTCGGTGCCGTAGGCGAGGCGCGTCGCCTCGCCGGCGAAGACCTGCAAGCCGACCATCCCGTCGTCGGCCGCGTTGAAGGCGAACTTGAGCATGCGGATCGCAGTCGGCGACTTGCCCAGGATCGTCCGCGCCCATTCGATCGCGGTGGTCTCAAGCTCGGCGTGCGGCACGACCGCGTTGACAGCGCCCATCTCATAGGCGCGCTGCGCCGAGTACTCCTGGGCGAGGAAGAACACCTCGCGGCCGAACTTCTGCCCGACCTGGCGGGCGAAGTAGGCGCTGCCATAGCCGCCGTCGAAGCTGCCCACATCGGCATCCGTCTGCTTGAACCGGCCATGCTCCCGGCTCGCGATCGTGAGGTCGCACACCACGTGCAGCGAGTGGCCGCCGCCCGCCGCCCAACCGGGCACGACGGCGATGACGACCTTCGGCATGAAGCGGATGAGGCGCTGGACCTCGAGGATGTGCAGCCTTCCGGTGGCGTGCGCGCCATCGGCGTACTGATACCCGTCCTTCCCACGAATCCGCTGATCCCCGCCGGAGCAGAAGGCCCAGCCGCCGTCCTTCGGCGACGGGCCGTTGCCGGTGAGCAGCACGACGCCGATCCGCGGGTTCGTTCGCGCGTCCTCGAGGACTCCGTAGAGCTCGTCGACCGTCTGCGGCCGGAACGCGTTGCGCACCTCGGGCCGGTTGAACGCGACGCGTGCGATGCGCCCGTCCAGGCTGTGATGGTACGTCACGTCGGTCAGTGCGCCGAAGCCGTCGACGCACTGCCACACTGCCGGATCGAAGATTTCAGAGACCGCGTTCGCCACCGTCCCAGCCTATTTCCCCTGCGAGTCGCCGGAACTGCCCGTTCGGCGATCGCAGGATCAGTCGTTTCGGCGATTCGCGACGGTGGTGGGGCCAGGATGGAGGCATGGCGCTGCCCGGGCTCGATGAGGTGCTCGAGACGCTGCACGTCGTGGCGCTGCCCCTGGCGACGCGGTTCCGCGGCATCACGGTCCGCGAGGCGGCGGTGTTCGAGGGCCCGAGCGGCTGGACCGAGTTCAGCCCCTTCATCGAGTACCAGGACGCCGAGGCCTCGACGTGGCTTGCGGCGGCCTACGACTTCGGCTGGGGCGGCCTGCCAGAGCTCCGCCGCGACAGCATCCGCGTCAACGCGACGGTGCCCGCCGTCGCAGCCGCGGACGTCGCGGGCGTCCTCGCGCGCTTCCCCGGGTGCCGCACGGCGAAGGTCAAGGTCGCCGAGCCGGGGCAATCCCTCGCCGAGGACGTGGCACGCGTCGCCGCGGCGCGCGAGGCGTTCGGCCCCGTGGGCCGCATCCGTGTCGACGCCAACGGGCTGTGGAACGTCGACGAGGCCGAGCACGCGATCCACGCGCTCGCCCCCTACGACCTCGAATACGTCGAGCAGCCCTGCACGACGATCGACGAGCTCGCCGAACTGCGCGCGCGCCTCCGCGACTGGGATGTCGCGATCGCCGCCGACGAGAGCGTGCGCAAAGCATCCGACCCGCTCGCGGTCGCCCGGGCCGGCGCCGCCGACGTGCTCGTCGTCAAGGCGCAGCCGCTCGGCGGAATCCGCGCCGCCCTCGCCATCGTGGCGGAGGCCGGCTTGCCCGTCGTCGTCTCCAGCGCCATCGACACCTCGATCGGCCTCGCGATGGGCGCTTTCCTCGCCGCCGCCGTTCCCGACCTCGGCTACGACTGCGGGCTCGGCACCGCGGCCCTGCTCGGCGCCGATGTCACGGCGTCCCCGCTTCTCCCCGTCGACGGTGCGATTCCCGTCGCACGCGTGTCGGCGGATGCCGCCCTGCTCGCGCAGCACGCGACATCCGCCGATCGCCGTGACTGGTGGGTGCAGCGCATCACGCGCTGCCACCAGGTGCTTACGGCTCGGGAGTAGCCCCCGCCTCTTCGGCCTCGAGGACGACCTCGTGCTGGAGCGCCGCGATGTCCTCCTGCTGCGGGTCGCCATGAAGGCCCCCGGAAAGCGCGTACTCCTCCTCCGGCGAGAGGACCAGCTTGGTGCGGCTGAACACCGCGAACAGGATGACGCCGACGACGAACACGATCGCGATCGCGATTATCGCGCCTTGGAACGCGGGAACGAAGAGCAGCGAGACGAAGGCGATCAGGGCGATAAGGCCCGCGTAGACGGCCCCCGGGTAGCCCCACGGGCTCCGATACGGACGATTCGCGGCCGGGAACCGGCGGCGCAGGATGATGAACGACACCATCTGCAGCACGTACGAGATGACCGCACCCCACACCGCGATGTTGAGCACGATGCTGCCGGCGGCCGAACTGCCCGAGTACTGGGCGATGAACAGCGTTGCGAAGCCGAGCACACCACCCACGATGAGCGCGAGCCACGGCGTCTGGGTCGTGCCGGTGAGCGAGAGGAACTTCGGGTAGTAGCCCGCTCGTGACAGCGAGTACATGTTGCGTCCGTAGGCGAACATGATGCCCTGCAGCGAGGCGAGCAGACCGATGAGAGCGAAGATCGCGAGGATGCCGACCACGCCGTTCGAATCCGTGCCGAGGATCGCGCCGAACGCGTCGAGCAGTGGTTGCAGCGAGGCGCCCGTGCCCTTGGCGCCGAGCACCGCGGAGTTGAGGAAGATGATGATCGCGCCGGTCACCATGAGGGTTGCGAGCGCGATGACTCCGCCGCGCGGAATGTCCTTCGTCGGGTTGTGCGACTCCTCGGCCGCGAGCGGGAGCTCTTCGATCCCCAGGAAGAACCAGATCGCGAACGGGAGGGTGGCGAGGATGCCGGTGAAGCCGCCGGGAAGGAACCCGCTCGGCGCGCCATCAGCCGGCGACTCGGTCAGGGTGTCGAAGTGCAGGCTGCCGGTCGCCGCCGCGAGGATCGCGAAGAACACGATGATCGCGATCGAGATCACCGACACGATGATCGCGAAGCGGAACCCGACCGCGGCCCCCAGCGTGTTGAGCCCGATGAAGGCGGCATAGAGGATGACCCACCACAGCCACGGCGGCAGGCTCGCGCCGGTGAGCAGGTGCAGCGCGGAATCCGCGTACTGCTGCGAGAAGAACACGACGACCGCGGTCGTCATGACGTACTCGATGGTCTCGGCGAGGCCCGTGACGAAGCCGCCCCACGGCCCCATTGCGGCGCGGGCGAACGAGTAGGCGCCGCCGGTGTGCGGCATGGCGGCGCTCATCTCGCCGATCGAGTAGAAGAGGCCGAAGAACATGATTCCGACCGCGATCGTGGCGACCAGCAGGCCGCCCCAACCGGCCGTCGGGATGCCGCCGTTCCAGCCGCTGAAGTCCCCCGAGATGACCGCGGCGACGCCGAGGCCCCAGATCCCCCACACTCCCGCGGATCGCTTGAGTTTGCGTTTCTCGAAGTAGCTCGCATCGACGGTCGTGTAGGTGACGCCGGCGGTGCTCACCCGCTCGTGCTCGGCCATGTGAGTCCTCCTGGATTGGCGTGCGACACGAGCCTGTCGCGCGCTGAGATTTGGCGAAAGCATAGGGAGTCTTAAGGCCTGACAACAGACCTTTGCATGTAACGACCGTGTAAATCTCTGGGCAAACCGCGGCGCATCGACGTGATTCAATGGTCGACAAGACGACCTTGAGGAGGGGGCAGCATGGCCCAGCCGACCGGATATCTCAGCATCGACGAACTGGCCGGGTTCGTCGCCGCGGGCGATATCGACACCGTCATCATCGCCTTCACCGACATGCAGGGCCGGCTCGTCGGCAAGCGCACCTCGGCACGCCTCTTCCTGGAGGAGGTCGCAGCGCACGGCGCCGAGTGCTGCAATTACCTGCTCGCCGTCGACGTCGAGATGAACACCGTCGGCGGCTACGCCATCTCGTCGTGGGAGCGCGGCTACGGCGACATGGTGATGAACGCCGACCTCGCGACGCTGCGCG
>NZ_DAIEII010000025.1:0-16075 GCF_027352875.1 Gryllotalpicola sp. | reverse complement strand
CTTCCTTGACCGCACATTACCGACACCTGACCTTGGATGACCGTGTCGAGATCGAGCAGCTGCTGGAACGGGGGTTGCCGCAGGCGGCGGTCGCGCGTCGTCTGGGCGTGCACCGCTCGACGATCTCGCGGGAGCGGCGGCGGGGGTCGTGGCAGCCGGAGCGCGACCACGCGAATCTGCGCCCGTACTTGCGGAACAAGCTCGACACGCGCGGTCCGCATGATCGGCTGTATCTGGCCGGGCAGGCGCAGCAGCCGCCGCGACAGGGAGCCGATGACGGGAATCGAACCCGCGCCACCTGCTTGGGAAGCAGGAGTTCTGCCATTGAACTACATCGGCGTGCGCCCTGATCGAGACTGTGCGCGAGCGATCGAGGGCTGAAGGCCAGCTTAGCCAACCGGTAGTCTGGGCACATGCTGCTGAGCGACCGCGACATCAGGGCCGAGGTCGACAGCGGCCGCGTTCAGCTCGAGCCGTACGATGCGGCGATGATCCAGCCGTCGAGCATCGATGTCCGCATCGACCGGTTCTTCCGCCTCTTCGACAACCACAAATACCCTTTCATCGACCCCGCTGAGGACCAGCCCGACCTGACGCACCTCGTCGAGATCAAGGGCGATGACCCGTTCATCCTGCACCCCGGCGAGTTCGTGCTCGGCTCGACGTTCGAGCGCGTGACACTGCCCGACGACATCGCCGCGCGCCTCGAGGGCAAGAGCTCGCTCGGCCGGCTCGGCCTGCTCACGCACTCCACCGCCGGCTTCATCGACCCGGGCTTCGTCGGGCACGTCACACTCGAGCTCAGCAACGTCGCAACGCTGCCCATCAAGCTCTGGCCGGGCATGAAGATCGGGCAGCTGTGCTTCTTCCGCCTCTCGTCGCCCGCCGAGAAGCCCTACGGCACCGGCGGGTACGGATCGCGCTACCAGGGCCAGCGTGGGCCGACGGCGTCGCGGTCGTTCCTCAATTTCCACCGCACCGACGTGCGCGGCGCCGAAAGCGGCCGCCCGGCCGACTGACGCACACGGGCGGGGAGCGCGTCCGGCCCGGCGAAGCCGAGACGATCGCGAGCGCCTTCCGTGGGGTCACCGCATCCCTTCCCCGTGCCCACGCCGCGGAACCGGACTCTAGTGCGAGGACAGCTTCGCCGCGCTCGAGCGCACCGGGATCATGAGCAGCAGCCCTGCGGCGATCACGATGAGGATGCCGAGGATGCCGAAGATCTGCACGTTCCCCGACAGCGTCACGAACAGCGCGAACAGCAGCGGTGCGATGAACGTCGCCGCGCGGCCCGTCGTCTGGTACATCCCGAAGATCTCGCCCTCGCGCCCCTCGGGGATGAGACGGGTGAGGAACGAGCGCGACGCGGACTGCGCCGGGCCGACGAAGAGGCACAGCGGCAAACCGAACGCCCAGAACACCCAGGCGCCCGCCCCCGCCAGGGCGAAGACGAGAACGCCGAACACCAGCAGACCGATGAGCGAGATGAGGATGACGCGACGCGGGCCGAGCCGGTCATCGAGCGCGCCGGTCGAGACCGTCGCGACGCCGGCGACCACATTGGCGGCGATGGCGAAGACGATGACCAGCGTGTCGGAGAAACCGAAGGTGCCGGCCGCGATGACCCCGCCGAAGGTGAAGACGCCGGTGAGCCCATCTCGGAAGATCGCGCTCGCGATGAGGAACCAGAAGGTCGAACGGCTCTCCTTCCAGATCTTCACCAGGTTGCGTACGAAGAGCACGAGCGGGATCCAGGTGAGGATGCGCTCGGCGCGGGTCGCGGGCGCGGGGGCCGGCTTGCCGTCCTTGACGGCGAAGAACACCGGGATGGCGGAGGCGACGAACCAGATCGTCGCGGCGAGCATCGACCACTGCACGTAGTGGATCCCGCCGAAGCTCGCCTTCGGGAAGATGAACGCCGCGAGCAGGATGATGAGCAGGACGATGCCGCCGAAATAGCCCATCGACCAGCCGAAGCCGCTCACGCGGCCGATCGTCTTGGGCGTCGAGACCTGCACGAGCAGGCCGTTGTAGTTCACCGACGCGAGCTCGAAGAACACCGTGCCGAGCGCGACGGCGGCGAGGCCGAGCGGCAGATACGCGGGGTTCGGTGCGACGAACACCATCGCGAGCAGCGACAGTGCGACGAGCGCCGTGAACACGCCGAGCCACAGCGTGCGGTGACCCGAGACGTCGGAGCGCTCGCCGGTGACCGGCGCGAAGAGGAAGACTGCGAGCCCGCCGAGGCCCAGCCAGACTCCGAGCTGCGCCGAAATGGTCGCCGGGTCGCCGAACGAGGAGGACGTGAGGTACACGGTGAAGACGAAGGTCGTCGCCACGGCGTTGAACGCGGCGCCGCCCCAGTCCCAGAACGCCCACGCGACGACCTTGCCGCCGGGAATCCGACCGTCGGGGAAGTCCTCCGGCGCCGGTGCCTCGATAGCGGTGCTCACGGGCGACACCCTAGCGGTCGCGCGTAACGGCTCGCAGGCGTCGAGATCGACGCGGCGGTCCTGTTCCAGGCCGGGAAAGGGCCACGGCGTCGGTTTCGGTAGCGTGATGGCGTGGCGCGGGCAGAGTGGGCGGGCATCGCGGGGGCCTACGACCGCTCGTTCGCCCTGCTGTGCGCCGGGCCGATACCGGCGCTGCTCGACCGGCTCGGCGAGCCGATCGCTGAGGGTGTCGCTGAGGGTGTCGACGGCGCCGGTCATGTCGGCAGGCTCTCCGGCGACGTGCTCGGGGCCCGAGACCGGACGAGGCTGCTCGATGCGGGCACCGGCACGGGCCGGGTCGCGGTCGCCGCGGCGGAGCGCGGCTGGGCGGTGGACGCCTTCGACGCCGAGCCCTCGATGATCGAGTACGCGGCCGCGCACCGGCCCCGGAACAGGTCGGAGGGGCAGGTCGTTCCGGTCGGCTCCGCGACCGGAATCCGGTACGCGGTCGCGGCGTTGCCCGCCATCCCCTACCCCGACGGCGCGTTCGATGCCGTCGCCGCGAACTTCTGCCTCAACCACATCGACGACCCGCGCGACGGCGTGCGCGAGCTCGCCCGCGTGACCCGCGCCGGGGGGCGGATCGCTGCGACGGTGTGGCCGTGGGGGCGGCCGAGCCCGCTGGCGCAACTCTGGCGCGGCATCCAGGAGGAGACCGGGACGAGCTCCGGCCCGAGCCGCCTGCCCGCGAACAGCGACTTCGAGCGCTCCGAGGCGGGGCTCGCCGGACTGCTCGAAAGCGGCGGCTTCGTCGACGCCGCGGCCGCCACCTTCGCCTTCGACTTCGCGGTCGACCCGGGGGACCTCTGGGCGGGCGTCGAGGCGGGCATCGCCCTCATCGGCTACGCCTACGAAGCGGCATCGGCGGCCCAGCGCACCGCCATGAGCACCGCCTACGAGCGCCGCCTGCCCAACATCGTCGGCCACGATGGCCGGGCCCACTTCGCCATGACCGCGATCCTCGCCGCCGCCGTCAAGCCGACCGCAGCGTGAGGTGCGTGAAGCAGCGGTTCTGCGGCCTGGTGAGCAGCCATTTCACGCCACTCACGGGCAGGGTGGGAAGAGGGGGCCGGATCAGGCCCGTGCGGCGAGTACGCCCTCCAGTTCGCGCGCCGCAGCCTCGACCGCGTGGCCGATCTCGGTGTGCCGGCCTTCCACGCGGTACGCCGGCGCGACGACCGACACCGTTCCGATGACGTGGCCGCGCGAGCGAACCACCGCAGCGCATGCCCACACCCCCTCGTCGACCTCGCTCGCGCTCTCGGCGAATCCGCTGTCGCGGATGCCGTCGAGCTCAGTGTCGAGAGCAGTGCGGACGGCCTCCGGCAGCGGCGGCTCGAGCTTGTCGAGGTAGCGGGCGCGCTTGGTCTTGGGGAGCGAGGCGAGCAGGGATTTGGCGCCGGCTCCTCGGTGCAGCGGCATCACATGGCCGGGCTGGAACGAGATGCTGATGGCGTGGTCGGACTCGGAGAGCGCCAGGCACACGGCGGCGTCGTTGAGCCGGCGCAGGTACAGGGCCGTCTCGCCGGTCGCGACCCGCAGGCGGTCGAGCACCGGCTGCGCCTCGACCCGGTAGTCCAGTGTCAGCTCCGCCGCCTGCGCGAGCTGCAGGATCTCCGGTGAGAGCACGTAGACACCCTTCGAGCGCTCCTCGATGAGATACATCTCGCGCAACAGGGACAGGTATCGGTAGGCACTCGGCAGCGAGATGTCATGCGCCTCGATGAGCTCGTCGACGGTGAGCTCGGGTTTGCTCGGGCTGAACTGCAACAGGATCTGCAGGGCGCGGCGCGCGCTGTCCACGCCCTTGGTGCGCTGCGGCTGAGCGGGCATGTCCTTACCTTCCTCGCACTGCGCGTTGCGTCCTGTGGTCGCACCGGTGGTCCGGCGTCCGGCACGTCACCTGCGCTGTTCGCTGAGGACGGCCAGGGCGGCGTCGATGCCGGCCCCGACATCGACCTTCTGACCGAGGTCGAGAAGGGCGCGGCCCAATGCAGACAGCCCCACGATCGGGTACAGCCCGCTGGCAGTCGGGCCCATGTGAGCGATGCGGATGATATTACCGGCGCCCTGACCGCTCGACAACATGACGCCGTAGCGCTCGCGCACGTAGCTGCGCAGTTCGACGTGGTTCACCGCCTCGGGCAGGCGGACCGAGGTCACGCAGTAGGAGGCGATGTCGTCGGAATCCGCCCACAGCTCGAGCCCCATGGCGCGCACCCCGGCGCGGGCGACGAGCGCGGACCGGCGGTGCCGCTCGACCATGTTCTCGACGCCCTCCTCGAGCGCTTCGTCGAGCGACGCCTCGAGGCCGTGGATGTCGGACACCGACGGCGTGTAGGGGAACGTCCCGCCCTTCAACCACTTCTCGCGCCAGTCGGTGAGCGAGAGGTAGGACGCGGTCGGGGCGTTGGGATTCCGGTCGATGGCCTCCCACGCGGCGGGGCTCACACTGATGAGCGAGACGCCGGGAGGGCCCCCGAGGCACTTCTGCGCGCCGGCGACGCAGAGGTCGAGGCCCCACTCGTCGGTGAGGAACTCCATGCCGCCGACGCCTGAGACGGTGTCGACCAGGGTGAGCACGCCGTGCTCCCGGCAGATCGGGCCGATCCTCGACATATCGCTCACGGTGCCCGACGGAGTCTCGGATGCCACGACGGTGACCAACTCGATCTCGGGATGCTCGTCGAGGTACGCCTCGACGGCAGCGGGGTCGACGGCCTTGTTGTAGGGCACCTCGATCTCGTGGAGCACGGCGCCGAAGTCCGTGAGCCAGTACCCGGTGCCTTTGCCGAAGACGCCCTGCACGAGGTTGAGCACGTGCATGCCGGGGCGCACCAGCGATCGGGTGGCGCCTTCGAGGCCGAGGATCGCCTCGCCCTGCATGAGCACGATGTCGTTCTTCGTCGCGAAGAACTCGGCGACCTTGTTCGAGGTGCGCGCGAACTGCTCGAGGAATTCGGGGTCGTAGTGGTAGACGATCGGGTAGCCGAGGGCGGCGAGGGTGCGCGGTGATGCGGCGACCGGGCCGGCCGAGAGCGTGAAGTCGAGCTTCGACATCGAGATGCCTTTCCTGGAGGGGGGTCAGCGGGCCCCGCGTGTGTACGGGGCGCCGAGCACGGGCGACACGTAGACGCTGCGGGCGAAGATGAGCAGCACTGCCATGATGACGAGATAGGGCAGCATCGAGATGAGCTGCGGCGGGATGCTCACCCCGGCGAGCTGCATCGCCGCCCCGAGCGCCTGGGTGAAACCGTAGAGGACCGAGATGATGGCCACGATCCAGACACGGCCGCGCGAGAGCATCGTGACGACGATCGCGATGTAGCCGAGGCCCTGCGTCATGAAAGGCGTGAAGGCGCCGACGACGAGCAGCGAGAGGTACGCGCCGCCTATCCCGGAGAAGAATCCGCCGAGCAGCACCGCCTGCGAGCGCGTGTTCATCACGCTGCCGCCGGCGGCGTCGAGCGAGGACGGCTTCTGGCCGGCCGCGCGGATGCTGAGGCCCCAGTTGGTCCTCGCCAGGAAGGAGGCGACCACGATCGCAAGCACGATGCACAGCCAGAAGATGCCCGACTGGCTGAAGATCGAACCGCCGATCGCGGGGATCCTCGACAGCCCGGGGATCATCCAGCTGTCGGGCGTGATCGAGACCTGGCCGTTCGCGTAGTTCTCCTGGTAGAGCACGCTCGTGATGCCCTGGCCGGCGATCGTGATGGCGATGCCGAGCACGATCTGGTTGAGGCCGAGCCAGGTGTTGAGGACGAGCATGATGAGCGACATCGCCATGCCGCCGGCGGCTCCCCCGAGCATCCCGAGCCAGAGGCTGCCGCTTGCGATCGTGACGGCGTAGCCGACGTAGGCGCCGGCGAGCATCATGCCCTCGATGCCGAGGTTGAGGATGCCCGCCTGCTCGCCGATCGTCTCGCCGACCGAGGCGAGCAGCAGCGGCATCACGCCCGCGATGCAGGTGGCGATGAACGTCGAGATGAAGAGCGGGGTCAGCAGGTCGCTCATTACTTGGCACTCCTCGCTCGGAGGGTGTCGAACGGCCTGCGGAAGGCATCCCTCAGCTCGTCGGGCAGGTAGCTCTGGCCGAGGTCGCGCTTGGTGCCGATGTACTCGGTGAGCGTCATGAACACGAGGATGAGGGCGACGATGACCATGAGGAAGTCGGTCGACAGCCCGGAGTCGATGGAGGCCACGGTGCCGCCGGTGGCGAAGATCGCGTAGAAGGCGACGAACGGGATCGCGGCGAGCGGGCTGAGCCGGGCGAGGAATACGAACGGCATGATGGTGTCGCCGTAGGCGGGGTTCCAGTTGTTCCGCACGTAGCCGACGTGCCCGAGGATGTCCATCGCCGCGGCGAGGCCGATGAGCCCGCCCGAGATGAGGAACAGCACGATCGTCATCCCGCGCGAGTTGATGCCGACGTGGCGGGCCGCCTTCGGGCTCGCGCCGTAGATGTCGAGGCGCAGCCCGAACGAGGTGCGGCTGAGGATGAACTGGAACGCCAGCGCGACGACGATGGCGACGATGAATCCGATGTGGATCGTCGTGCCCGGGATGTAGGGCAGCATGTCGGAGGTGTTGAAGGTGCGCGTCTGCGGGGTGCGCTGGCTCGGGTCCTGGAAGACGTAGCCGATGAGCAGGCTCGTGGCCCCCACGCCGATGGACGACATGACGAGCGTCGTGATCACCTCGTTGGTGCCGAAGCGGCCCTTGAGCCAGGCCGGCAGCAGTGTCCAGGCGGCGCCGACCAGGATGGCGAGCACCGCCGTGATGAGGTACGTGAGCGCATCGCCGACGATGGGCGCGAGCTGCGGGCCGAGGCCGCCGACGAAGACCGCGCCGAGCAGGTACTGGCCGTCGTAGCCGAGGTTCCAGAGCTGTCCGCGGAAGACGACGATGAGGCCGACGGCGATGAGCAGCATGGGGGTCATGACGACGAGGCTGTTCTGCCAGTTGCCGCCGAGGATGCCGTTGGCGAAGACGTCGCCGTAGAAGTACAGCGGGTTCTTCCCGAGGGCCAGCAGGATGATCGCCGCCACGATGAGGGCGAGCACGACCGGGATGATCGAGCGGACGACGATGTCGACGCCGCGCCTCGTGCGTGTGCCCTCACTCGCCATCGTGCGTTCCACCGATCATGTACTGGCCTACCTTCTCCGCGGTGTTGACGCCGTCGTTGTCGACGGTGCCCACGATCTCGCCCTTCGAGATGACCCCGATCCGGTGCGAGAGCTCGACGAGCTCGTCCAGCTCGGTCGAGATGAGCAGCACTGCGCCGCCGGCGCTCGCGAAGTCGCGCAGCAGGTCGTGCACGAGGCGCACCGTCTTGAGGTCGAGGCCGTAGGTGGGCTTGTTGACGACGACGACCTGGGCGCCCTCGCCGAGCTCGCGGGCGAGCAGGACCTTCTGCAGGTTGCCGCCGGAGAGCGCTGCCGCGCGCGTGCTCGGCGAGGGCGTGCGGATCGTGTACTGGTCGATGAGCTTCTCCGCCTCGTCGTTGACCGCCGCCCGATTGATCTGGCCGAAGCGCCAGAACGGGCGCTTGCCGATGCGCTTGAGCATGAGGTTGAGCGCGACGGAGAGGCTGCCGACGGTGCCCTCGTGGAGGCGGTCGTCGGTGACGTAGCGCACGCCGAGCGCCTGTCGTTCGCGCACTCCGAGCCGGGTGATGTCGTTGCCGTCGAATCTCACCGAGCCCCGCGTTGCGACGCGCTGGCCGGCGACGACCTCGGCGAGCCCGGTCTGGCCGTGGCCGTCGATGCCTGCGATGCCGAAGATCTCCCCGGCGTGGATCCGGATGCTGACGTCCTTGACCGCGACGTCCATCGTCCGCCCTGCCGAGGTGACGTCGTCGAGTTCGAGGACGACGGGCCTGACGCTGAAGTCGACGGCGGGGATCTCGCGGACGGCGTCCGCCGCCCCGGCGAGGTCGGCCGCATCGGCGAGGCCTCCCGCCGCAGCGAGGTCCTCGCCGAACATCGCCTGCAGAATCGCCGTCTGCGCCTCGTCCTCGGTGTAGCTCCTCAGCTCATCGGAAGAGAGGAATCCGACCTTCCGGCCGCCTCGCAGCACGGTGACGCAGTCGCCCATCGAATAGGCTTCGCGAAGCTTGTGGGTGATGAAGACCACGCCGAGGCCCTGCGCGGTGAGGCGCTCGACGCTCTGGGCGAGGTTCTCGATGGCGGACGGGGTGAGCATCGAGGTCGGCTCGTCGAGGATGAGAAGGCGCGAGCCCGTCCACATCGCCTTCGCGATCTCGACCTGCTGCTGCTGGCCGAGGCCGAGGTCGGCGGCGAGGGAATCCGGGTCGATCGTCGCGCCGAGGAGGTCGGAGAGCTCATCGAGGCGGGCCTTCGCGCGCTTCTCCTTGAGGAGCAGTCCCGTCTCGCCGAGCATGAGGTTCTCGATGACGGTGAGCGTCGGCACGAGCGTGGAGTGCTGGTGGACGACGCCGATGCCGTACCTCATCGCCGTCTTCGGCGAGCCGATGGTGACGGGGGATCCGTCGATCTCGATGGTGCCCGAGTCGGGCAGCTGCATGCCCGCGAGGATGCTGATGAGCGTCGACTTGCCCGCGCCGTTCTCGCCGAGCAGGCAGTGCACCTGGCCGCTCACGAGATCGAGGGAGATGTCGTTGTTGGCGATGACGCCCGGGAACGCCTTGGTGATGTGCTTCAGCGAGATAACGCCGGGGGTGGGTGCGGCCATCGGGGTCAGTCGTCCTTGGTGTTCGGGGGAAGCGCTCGGGCGGCGCCGGATGGACGCCGCCCGAGCGATGGTGCTGATAGTGCTACTTCTTCAGGATGGCGTCGAGCTGGTCCTTCGTCTGCGCCTGGTCGACCTTGATGGTGCCCGCGATGATCCCGTCGGATGCGGTCTTGACGTCGGCCTTGATGGCGGATGTCAGCTGCGGGGTGTCCTGCAGCAGCATGCCGCCGTTGGCGAGGTCGAGGTTGTAGGGCTTCTGGGCGAAGGTGCCTGCTGCGATGTCCTTGATGGCCTGCTCGTAGGTGGGCGTGAAGTTCCACAGCGCGGAGGTGAGGAGCTCCGACGGGTTCTTGACGAGGTCGGTCACGTCGCCGATGTCGGCGATGTACTTGACCGAGCCGCCCGCGGAGTCTGCGTCGTTGATGGCCGAAATATAGCCCTCCGTGGCGCCGTCGCCCATGCCGAAGACGACGTCGTCGCCCTTGGCGATGAGCTGCTGGACGATCTTCTTGCCTCCCGCGGCGTCGTCGTAGCCGGTCTGCGAGATGTAGGCGACGTCGATCCCGATGGACGGGTCGATGCTCTTGGCGCCCTCATCGAAGCCTCCGGCCATGGCGTACCAGTTGACGTCGTCGGCCGAGATGGCGATTCCGAGCTTCTTGCTCGTCGTCGCCTCCGCCGCGGCGACGCCGGCGAGGTAGCCGACCTGCTCGGCGCTGAAGGTGATGACACCGACCTTGCCGGGGACCTGCTTGCTGGGGTAGTCGGTGACGAGCACCGGCACGCCGGTGGCCGCCTCGGCCTTGGCCGCGGCGTCGCCGAAGCCCGAGGCGTGGGCGATGACGAAGCCGACGCCGCTCTTCTTTGCGGCCTGCTCGATGTTGGTCTGCGGGTCGTCGTATCCGACGTTCGGGTACGAGTCGAGGGTGAGGCCGAGCGCGCCGGCGGCTTCGCCGGCGTCCTTGAGGCCGACCTGGTTCCAGCCGTGGTCGGCCTCGGTCGCCGGAGTGACGATCGCGATGCGGGTGAACGGGAGCGCAGCGGTCGAGTCGGTGGTGGCGGGCGTTGTGCTGGTCGCGCTCGGTGTGTCCGAGCCGCGACCCGAGCACGCGGCGAGCGAGGCCACGAGGGCGAACGCCCCCGCGGCGAGTGCTGCGCGCTTGAGAGTGGTGCTGTTCATTGCGGGCGTTTCCTCTCGTGGGAAGGGGTGCCGCGCCAGTGAGAGCCAGGGTGTTTTCTCACATTGTGCGGTTAGTCGGTGACACTATGAGAAGTTCAGAGGTCGGTCAACCGCAGCTCGAAGGGTTTTACAAAGCCGAAACCTGGTTCGAACACGATCGGGAAACTGCGGAGAGGAACTCCATGTCCAGACTACGGATCACCGGCTCGATGGCCGTCACCGTCGCTCTGCTGCTCGCCGGCTGCGCCGCGACCGGGGCATCCCCCACCCTGACCTGGCCCAATACGACCGCGGTGCCGCAGGACGCCGCTGCCTTCGCGACTCTGGAGAAGGTGGCGCCCGGCGCTGCGCGCCTCGTCGCCGGCTCGACTGTCGAGGGCACCCAGTGCTGGACTCCGTCGGAGCACCTCAGGACCGACCCGAGCGTCGGGCCCCGCACCGTCTTCCGGGTCATCTGCCGGGTGCACTACGTGCTGTCGAGCACGCAGCGCTACACCGACGTCGTGTGCATCGGCGATTTCGCCAAGGATCCGATGCTGTCGAGCTGCTACATCTGGAAGCCGCATCTCATCGGCGACGGCAGATACGATGCCGGTTTCGAGGATGGTCCGGGGCTCGCGTCGGCCCCCGCCGCGCCCCTGCCGTGAAGCGCTGTTTCCGTCTCGTAAAACCTCGCTGGATGCCGCATCGCACCCTTGACGAGCCGAGCGAGTTTCTCATAACGTGAGCACAAATTCACAGTATGCGAAAAAACCTGTGGACAAGCGAGAGAGGTCGAGATGGCGGATCCCAAGGTCTACCTGCTCGATGGCGGCACCCTCGTCATCGACGCGTCCGACGTGCACTGGCACATCGACACCGGTACCCCGGTGCGCTTCCCCGTCTACTCGGTGCTCGTCGAGCACCAGGACGGCCTCATCCTCTACGACACCGGCTACGACCTCGACCACGTCAACACGGTGCTGCCCTTCGAGCTGCCCGAGCAGACCCCCGAGCAGACCATCCCGGCGCAGCTCGCCCTCGTCGGCTACCAGCCCGAGGATGTCGACATCGTCGTCAACTCGCACTTCCACTTCGACCACGTCGGTGGCAACAAGTACCTGACGAACGCCACGACCCTCGTCCATGTCGACGAGCTGCGCCACGCCAAGGTGCCCGAGCCCTTCGAGCGCCTCGGCTACTCCGATCTCTCCTTCGACTTCCCCGGCGCGAAATATCAGCCGGTCTCCGGCGATTTCGAGATCGTCCCGGGCGTGTGGCTGTTCGAGACTCCCGGCCACACGGCCGGCCACTACTCGATGCTCGTCGAACTCGAGCACGAGCGGAACATGCTCTTCTGCGGCGACGCGGCCTACACGCGCACGACCCTGGAGAAGGAGTGGATCGCCGGATTCCATCTCGACCCCGCGAAATCGGTTCAAGCCATCCGCCGTCTCAACTACCTGGGCCGCACGAAGGATGCCGACCTCTACCCCTCGCACGAGCTCGAGCCCTTCCTCACCTGGAAGCTGGCCCCCGCCTACTACGGCGGCGAATAGTCCCGACCGCCACACCACGAAGTAAGGAACTCCCCTCATGACCGAACAGCGCGTTGCCATCGTCACCGGCGCCGCCCAGGGCATCGGCGCCGCGATCGCGAAGGAGCTCGCCGCCGACGGCGTCACGGTCGTCGTCGCCGACATCAACGCGGAGGGCGCCGAGAAGGTCGCCGCCGAAATCGGCGGCACCGCTGCGTCCCAGAAACTCGACATTTCCGACGAGGCGAACGTCGCCCAGGCGGTGAAGGAGGTCGAGGACGAGTTCGGTCGGATCGACATCCTCGTCAACAACGCCGGCCTGGTGCCCTTCACGCCCTGGGACGAGATGACCTTCGAAGGCTGGAAGCGCACGTTCAACGTCAATGCCAACGGCCTGTTCCTCATGACGAAGGCCGTCGGCGATGTCATGAAGAAGGCCGGCTACGGCCGCATCGTCAACATCTCCTCGAACACCTTCGTCGCCGGCACCCCGAACTGCGCCGACTACGTGGCCACCAAGGGCGCGGTCATCGGCTTCACCCGAGCGCTCGCAGGCGAGATCGGCAAGCACGGCATCACCATCAACGCCGTCGCACCCGGCATCATCGCCTCCGAGGGGGTCTTCACGACCGGCCATGGCAATGGCTTCGACTACGTCGTGCCGATGCAGGCCTTCGGCCGCCGCGGGGTGCCGGCCGACATCGCTCCCGCCGTCGCGTTCCTCGCCTCCGAGAAGGCGGCGTGGATTACCGGCCAGACGCTGGTGGTCGACGGCGGCCACACCCGCAACTAGTGAGCGGGGCCGACCTCCTCGTCATCGGGGCGGGCTCCGCGGGCAGTGTTCTGGCGAACCGGCTCAGCGCCGACCCGTCGCGCCGGGTTGTCGTGCTCGAGGCCGGTGGCCGCGTCGCCGATCCGGACATGCGACGGCCCGAGCTCTGGCCGTTCATCGACGGCCGCGGATACGACTGGGCCTACACCACGACCCCGCAGCGGGGCCTGGCCGGGCGCAGCCTGGAGTGGCCGCGCGGCAGGGGACTCGGCGGCTCCAGCCTGCTGCACGCCATGGCGCACATGCGCGGCTGCCGTGCGGATTTCGATCGCTGGGTCGCCGCCACCGGCTCAGCGCGCTGGTCCTGGGACTCCCTGCTGCCCTTCTTCACGAAGATGGAGACCTCCTCGCTCGGGGCGAGCGATGTGCACGGCGCCGCAGGTCCCCTCCCGGTCCTCGTGCCGGGGCCGGATCTCTACAGCCCGGTGGTCGCGTCCTACCTCGCGGCCTGGGAGGCGCTCGGCGTCGCGCGCATCCCCGAGCACAACGCGGGCGAGATGATCGGAGCGGCTCCGAACTCGCTCACCATCACGGACGGTCGGCGCGTCACCGTCTCGGACGTGTACCTCGAACCCGTGCTCGGCCGCCCGAACCTCACGCTGATGACCGGCGTCACCGTGCACCGCCTGCTCGTTGGCGGCGGCCGCGTCATCGGCGTGGTGTTCGAACAGGATGGCCGTGTCGGGACCATCCACGCCGGCGAGGTCGTGCTCGCCGCGGGCTCGCTCGCCGATCCGCTGCTGCTCATGCGCTCTGGCGTCGGCGACCCGGAGGTGCTGCGCGCAGCGGGCGTCGAGGTCGTCCTCGAACTGCCGGAAGTCGGTAGGAACCTGCACGACCACCTGCTGGGCGCGGGGAACGTCTACCGCTCGGCGAAACCGGTGCCGCCGACGAGACTGCAGCTTTCCGAGTCGATGACCTACCTGTCCTCGCGCGGGCTCGAGGTGGCGAGCGGCGCCTGCGACATCGTCGTGGGATGCAACGTGCTCCCGACCGCGTCGGAGGCGTACCGGAATGCGCTGACGGTAGGCCCGGGCGAGGCGTACACCCTCCTGTTCGGCGTGACGAACCCGACGAGCCGCGGCCATCTCGCCATCACCGGCCCGGACGTCGACGACGTCCCCGTCATCGACCCGAACTACCTCGACACCGAGCACGACCGGCAGCTGTTCCGGCTCGCCCTCGAGCACGCGCGCTATGTCGGCTTCTCCGACGGCATGGCGGAATGGCGCTCCGACGAGGTGCTGCCGGGGCCGGACGTCGACACCACCGAGGCGTACGACCGGTTCATCGCCCGCGCCGCGATCACCCACCACCACCCGGTCGGCACCCTGCGCATGGGCGCAGACGCCGCCGCCCCGGTGACGCCGGATCTCGCGCTGCGCGGGCTCGACGGCATCCACGTGGCGGATGCCTCGGTCATCCCGGCGATCACGGCAGGCCCCGTGCACGCGAGCGTGCTCGCGATCGCGGAATCCTTCGCCAACGGCTTCTAGACACAAGGAAAAGGAAGGGGTGCGGGGCGGAAGACACCCCCCGCACCCCTCTTCGCTCAGGCGCCGAAGAGCAGGCGCCGGAGCTCGGCAACGACGAGCGCCGGATGTTCCTCGGGCACGTAGTGGTCGGCGCCGGGGTCGACGACCCAGCGGTCGCCGGGACGCGCCGCCATCGCGGCATCCCATGCGGCCTGGCTCGTGATCGTGCTCTTCGCGCCGCGAAGGTGCGCCATCGGCACGGCGACGCTGCGGAACTCGGCGTCCCACGGGGTGCGCAGCCCGTCGATGAGCTGCTCCATCGCATCGGGGTCCGCCAGCGGCAGCCAGGAGCCGTCGGCCTGCTCCTCGTAGCCCCACTTCGCCCGGCGCGCGACTGCGTCCATCGGCAGGAGCGCGTAGCGCTGGTGGAGGTACTGCTCGATGTCATCGATGGAGGCGAAGCGGCGGAATCCGCCGGCGACGCGCACCCGGAGGGTGTCGAGCACGGCGGATTCCACCCACGGCGGGTAGTCGACGGCGAGCACCGCCGAAACGCGGTCCGGGTGCAGGGCCGCCGTCACCCACGAGTTGCGCGCGCCGAGGGAGTGGCCGGCGACGATCGCCTTCTCGATGCCGAGCGCGTCGAGCACAGTGACAACGTCGCCGGCGAAATCGGCCCCGGTGTAGCCGGTCGCCGGCTTGTCGCTGCGGCCGTGGCCGCGCTGGTCGATCATGACGACGGTGGCCTCGCGGCGCAGTGCGTGCGCGACGGGCTCCCAGACGGCGTGGTTGGCCGACGTGCCGTGGAGCAGCACGATGGCGGGCCCTTCCCCGCCGACGCGGAGCGCGAGGTTTACCTCAGCGCCCCGCGTCCGCAGCATCCCGTCGGGTCCTTCCTCGACGGTGACGGCCATCAGACCGGCGTGATGCTGGAGAGCGTCTTGAGCGCGGCGACGAGCCCGGCGGTGATGTCCTTGCGCTTGGCGTCGACGTCGCCGGGGCCGTACACGTACATGCCCTTGTCGCTCTTGAAGCCGAGCTCGCCCGCGGCGATCTTGTCCTTGATGACCTGCGGCGTCTCGGTGGCGGCGTCGAGCTCCTTGTTGAGGTAGCCGGAGACCGCGGCGTAGATGTCGAGGCCTGCCATGTCGAGCAGGCGGGTCGGGCCGATGACCGAGAGCTTGTAGCCGATGCCCCACTTCACGCAGGTGTCGAGGTCTTCGGGGGTGACGATGCCCTCTTTCAGCAGCGCGACGCACTCGCGGAGGATCGCGTAGAGCACGCGGTTCTCGACGAAGCCTGCGATCTCCTTCTCGATGACGGGGTGATAGCCGAACGCTTTGACGATGTCGAGGAGCTGGTCGGTGACCGCCGGTGCGGTGTCGGGGCCGGGGATGACCTCGATCATCGGGATGAGGTGCGGCGGGTTCGACCAGTGCATGCCGATGAAGCGCTCCGGATGCGTGAGCGCGGGGGCCATCGCCGAGATCGGGATGCCCGAGGTGTTGGTGCCGATGATGACGTCGTCGCCGACGAGGCCCTCGATCTGCGCGAGCACGCTGTTCTTGAGCTCGAGCGTCTCGGGAACCGCCTCGATGACGAAGAGCGAGCCGGTGAGCGCCTCGGAGATGTCGGTGGTGAAGACGGCCGAGCCGCCTTCGACCTTCGGGCCACCGACCTGGTCGAGCACGCCGGACGCGAAATTGTAGGTCTGCTTGGCGCGCTCGAGGGCGTCGGCGCTGATGTCGTAGACGCGCACCTGCGCGCCTGCGCGGGCGAGGGTCGCGGCGATGCCGGGGCCCATGGTGCCCGAGCCGACGACGGTGGCAACGGCGGGAAGGCTGCTCATGATCGTTCTC
>NZ_DAIEII010000061.1:0-21752 GCF_027352875.1 Gryllotalpicola sp. | reverse complement strand
GAATCCACTATGTCCAGCGATTTCGTCGTCGGCAAGACCGCGATCAACGGCCTCCGCAGCACCATCGGCATCGGCGCCGCAGTCGCGCTGATCGCCGGCATCCTCATCCTCGTCTGGCCGATCAAAGCCGCCTTGGTGGTGACCTTGATCGTCGCGATCTACGCGATCCTCGTCGGCGTGGTGAACGTCGGCGTCGGCGTGGTGTCGAGATCCCTCGGTGGCTGGGCACCCACCGGCCACATCGTGATCGGCGTGCTGTTCATCATCGTCGGCGTCTCGGCGTTCTTCAACCTCAGCGGCACCACGGTCTGGCTGGGGTTCTTCGTGCCCATCGTCCTGGGCGTCACCTGGATCGTGGACGGCATCGTCGCCTTCACTGCGCCGAGTGGTGGCCAAACGAGGGGATGGGCGGTCGTCGTCTCCGCGATCGTCAGCATCGTCGCCGGCATCCTCGTCGCCCTCTCGGCGCTGTGGTCGCCTGTCGTTTTCGTGCTGGGCCTGGGCATCGCGCTGGTCGTCATCGGCGTGATCGGGTTGTTCCGAGCCTTCGCGTTCGGCCGGAGCTGAATCCGGGGCCAGGCGCACCCCGTCGAGTTGTGGGGCCCGCCTCGCTGGTCGCCTCGGCCAGCGTGCTGACCGAGTACGTTTAGAACGCCGCGTGCCGCCACGCCCTTAAAAGGCCGCCCTCACGGGCGGGCTTGTCTCGAATCAACAGCGCGTGACAGCGACCGCGGCGGATGTGGTGGAGCTTCTGGGACATGACTCGAAACGGGCGCGAGCGACTGAAACGCTCATAGTCCTTCTCACCGAAGCACGTGATTACGCGGGATCGGGCACCCTCTCGCCGCATTTTCGCCGAGCGCACGTCGTCACGGCCGATGAGATCAGAGAGATCGCAAAGAGGCACGACGAAGGTGTCTCGATGCGGTCAATCGCCGAACAGCTCGCCTTCGACAGGAAGGCGATCGCGACCGCGCTCCGCGGGTCTCGATCCGACGGTGGCACTGCAAATACGGGCTACGCCTCACCGGCCTCGTCGAGCAGCACGGTGAGCACGTCGAGCAGGCGCGGCACCCGGCGCTCGACTGCCGCCCAGAGCAGCACCTGGTCGACCGAATTCATGCGCGATGACGTTCCGCATGCCGATGATCTTCTCGATCTCGGGAACGCGGGCGGCAGCCGCCGGGTCGGACTTGCGCAGATTGTTCAGCGCCTCGCCGAGGATCTCGAACTGGCGCTCGACCGCGGAGCGCAGCTTGAGGTCGCCTGCATGGCCCTCGAAATCGGTGTCCGCCGTGAACTCGTGCACCGCCTTGACCGCGTCCAGAGCATCCCAGAGGAATGCTGCGGAGTCAGGCTGCATACAGTTCCACGGCCTCACCGAACGCGCGCTTGGCGAAGCACGGATTCCTCACCGCGCTCGCAACCACGAGATCGACCTCGCGGCCGACGATGCGCACCAAGTCCCCCCGCAGACCGAAGTAGTCGCTGAACCGGTCCTCTCGCCGCGGATCGAAGTCGACGAGAAAGTCGACGTCACTCGTCTCCGGGTCGAAGCGGTCGGTCACCGCCGAGCCGAATATCCGCAATCGGGTAACGCCGTGCGCCTCGCAGGCGCGCGCGATCGCTTCACGGTCGAGGGACGACGTCGCGGCGGTCACACTTGCATTGTCCCAGACACCCTTGAGCCAAGCCAGCAACTCGAACTGCGCGTGACAGCGACCGCGGCGGATGTGGTGGAGATGCCGGGAATCGAACCCGGGTCCACTGCTGTGGTCCTCCGCCTTCTACGGGTGTATCCGTCGAAACGTCTCTCGACCCTGGAGCTTGCCGACGGCAGCCACTCCAACAGGCCCAGCCTCAGAGAATGTCGCTCAGCACCCTGAGGTGCGATGCCGAGCCAAGCCCTCTAGCTGACGCCAGAAACCGGATAGAGAGCAATCCCCGGTCTGACGGCCGTCTATCTAGTCGGTGTGTTGACTAGGCCGCGAGAGCGACCTGAGCCTTAGCCGAAACGGCAGTGCTGTTTGAATTGGCACTTGTTTTTTCGCAGGGGGCGTTAACGAGATAACCCTGCCTTCTCGACCCGCTTCTCGGAATTGCGCAGGCAATGTCGAAACCGATCATCCCCATGCGTCGCCGCGGGCTGTCACGCGCTGTTGAGTTGCTGAGATGCACCTGCCACGAGGGCAGCACATCAGGATACAACGCCCCCGCCCGGCGATCGATTCCGGACGGCGGCGGGCGCGGCTTCGGATCAGGCCGCGGCGAACCGGATCATCCGGTCGAGGTGCAGCTCATCCGACATCGAGCGCAGGCGGGCGAGCGTCGCGGCCCGGCACAGCCCGTCCCGGCCACCTAGTGCGGCTGCTGCGCCGCGCGCAGCGGCGTCGGCGTGCCGGCGAGCTCGCGCGCGACGTGCGAGCGGGCGTGGGCGACCGCGGCATCCATCGAGTCGAAGAGGTGGTTCTCGTGCCGCAGCGCGTCGAGCACGCCGACCTTCTGCACCAGCGCGAGATGGCGGTCCTGGACGCCCTTGATGAGGACCGTCACCCCCCGCCGCTCGAGGCCGGTGACGAGTTCGGTGAGAAACTGCGCCCCGGTCGCGTCGAGAATGCGCACCTGCGACAGCCGCAGGACGACCACCGACACGCCTTTCGCCCCGGCGACCTGGTCGAGGATGCGCTCGGCCGCGCCGAAGAACAGCGAGCCCTCGAAGCTGAAGATCGCGATGCGCTCATCGCCCGGCGCGCGGGGCTCGGGCATCGGCAGGCGGTGCACGCCGGAGAGGCGCGAGATGTTCCACAGCGCGACGAGCGCGGCGAGGAGGATTCCGATTCCGACGGCGTAGATGAGGTCGACGCTCACCGTGATGACGGCCGTGACGATGAAGATCATGGCGTCCGACCGGGATGCCCCGACCACGGCCTTCATCGTGCGGCCGTTGACCATGCGGAACGCCGTCACCATGAGCACGCCCGAGAGCGCGGCGAGCGGGATCCTGGCGACGACCGCCGCCGCGAAGATCACGATGACGAGCAGCACGATACTGTGCGCCATCGCGCTGAGGCGCGTCTTCGCGCCCGAGCGCACGTTGACCGCGGTGCGGGCGATGGCGCCGGTGGCAGGCATCCCGCCGAAGAACCCGGCCGCGATCGAGGCGAGGCCCTGGCCCACGAGCTCGCGGTCGGCGTCGTAGCCGCCGACGTCGTCGAGGGACGAGGCGACGCGCGCCGAGAGCAGTGACTCGATGGCGGCGAGGACGGCGACCGTCGCCGCCGGGGCGACCAGGCTGCCGATCGTCGACCAGTCGGCGGTCGGCAGGCTCGGGGCGGGGAACCCGACCGGCAGCTGGCCGAGCGGCGTCGCCGGGATCCCGGTGACGATCGCGAGGAGCGAGACGATGATGATCGCGATGATCGAGCCCGGAATGACCGGCACCCGGGTCGTGAAGACCATGATGAGCGCTACCGCCGCGACGATGGCGAGCTCCCACAGGGCGACCGGCCAGTGCGCCGCTCCCACCGCCTGCACCGCCGCCACCGCCGCGTTGGAGGACAGCCCGTGCGCGCTCACGCCGACAGCGTTCGGCACCTGCTGAAGGAAGATCGTCGCCGCGATGCCGAGCGTGAATCCCTCGATGACCGGCCACGGGATCATGCCGACCGCGCGCCCGATCTTGAAGACGCCGCCGAGCACCACGAGCAGGCCCGCCATGAGGCAGATGATGCCGAGTACGCCGGTCCCGCGCGTGGCGATGATCGGCGCGAGCACGACGACCATCGCGCCGGTCGGTCCGGACACCTGCACGTTCGAGCCGCCGAAGATCGCGGCGACGACGCCGGCGATGATCGCCGTGACGAGCCCGGCCTCGGGGCCCGCGCCGGAGCTCACCCCGAAGCCCAGCGCGAGCGGCAGGGCGACGATGCCGACGGTGAGTCCCGAGAGCAGGTCCACCTTCCAGGTGCGCGGCACGAGCGCGTAATCGGATGCCGCCGGCAGCAGCCGCCTGACGTAGCTCAGCGCACCCACCGTGCCGCCTCCTGCTGCTCTTCGAGATGGGCCGTCGCGTCGGAGTGCGTCGTCTCGAGGACCTCGGCGAGCAGGGCGCGAGAGACGTCGAGCAATCCCCCGACATTCGCGTACGCCAGACGGTAGTAGACCTGGCTGCCGCGGCGGTCGGACTCGACGAGGCGGTAGCGGCGCAGCACGGCGAGGTGCTGCGAGAGATGGGAGGCCTCGAGGCCGGTCTGCGCGAGCAGCTCGCCCACCGACAGCTCGCCGGGCTCGGCATCGTGCAGCAGCTCGAGCACGCGGATGCGCACGGGGTGCGCGAGGCCTTTGAAGAGGTCGGCCTTGACCTCGCTGAGAGACGGACGCACGCCTGCTGAACTCCTTGATGATTTGATGGATTCATCATATCGACCGCGGCGAGATCGGAGTCGCGACCCTTCCGACGCCGTTCGGGGCCGCTCTGTCGATCTCGCGCCTACGCTGGGCGGGTGAGCGATACCTTGACCGAGGCGGGCACGCGGCTCGAGAAGGACGTGCGCGAGGAATCCCGCTTCGACACCCCGTGGCGCACCGTCGTGTGGAACGATCCGGTCAACCTCATGTCGTACGTCTCGTACGTCTTTCGCACGTACTTCGGATTCGACGAGGCGAAGGCGACCCGCCTCATGCTCCACGTGCACAACGACGGCAAGGCGATCGTCGCCGAAGGCGCCCGCGAGCTCATGGAGCGCCACGTCCAGGCCATGCACGAGTACGGCCTCTGGGCCACCGTCGACAAGGCGCCGCTCTGATGCGCGTGCAGCGCAAGCGCGGTCGGCTGTTCGTCGCCTTCGCCCCGCCCGAGCGCGAGCTGCTCGAGAACCTCGCCGCCGAGCTCGTCGATCTGCTGCGCGGGCGCGACCTCGCCGGCACCGGCACGCGCGACCCCGCGGTGGAGCGGCTGCTGCCGGATGCCTACCGCGACGATATCGAGGCGAGCCGCGAGTATCGCTCGCTCACGGAATCCGATCTCGTCGACATGAAGGTCGAGAACGCCATGATGCTGGCGCGGGCGGCCGGCGGCGAGAGGGCCGTCGAGGTCGACGACGACGAGTTCGTCTCCTGGCTCCGGGCGATCACCGATCTGCGGCTCGCCCTCGCGACCCGGCTCGGCATCGAGAAGGACGACGACGAGGGCGATCCGCGGCCGGAGGCGGCCGCGACCCGCGCCGCCTACTGGTGGCTCGGCGCGCTGCAGGAGAGGCTGATCGCGGCCTAGGGGCTACTCGCCGCGGAGATTGCGCGAACGCATCGCGCGCTCGGCCTCGCGCTTGTCCTGCGCCTCGCGCAGCGCCTGGCGCTTGTCATACTCGCGCTTGCCCTTGGCGACCGCCAGCTCGACCTTGGCGCGCCCGTCGGCGAAGTAGAGCTGCAGCGGGATGAGCGTGTAGCCGCCCTGCGCGACCTTGTTCGCAAGCTTGACGATCTGCTCCTTGTGCAGCAGCAGCTTGCGCTTGCGGCGGGGGGCGTGATTCGTCCAGGTGCCGTCGGCGTACTCGGGGATGTGCACGGCATCCAGCCATGCCTCGCCGTTCTCGACGAAGGCGTAGCCGTCGACAAGGGAGGCGCGCCCCTGTCGCAGCGATTTCACCTCGGTGCCGGTCAGCACGAGACCGGCCTCGACCGTGTCCTCGATGAGGTAGTCGTGACGCGCCTTGCGGTTCGTGGCCACGACGTTCTGGCCCTTCTCACGAGGCATAGCCGTCCAGTCTACCGGGGCCGACTGGACGGCGGCGATCCAGCCGGCTGCCGCCTCGGCCCCGCGCCCGACAGCCGGTCAGACTTTGAGGTGGCGGGTGATCGCGATGTTCGAGGCGATCGCAGCGACGACGATGCCTGCGACGAGCAGGATCGGCACGACGATGAGTGCGTCGCCCGTGCCCACGAACGCCGTGAACGGAACCGCGCTCTGCAGGTAGCCCTGCACGAAGAACCGCACGATCGCGACCACGGCACCACCCGCGAGCAGCGAGCCGACCACCGCGGCGATGACTCCTTCGAGGATGAACGGCGTCTGGATGAATCCGTTCGACGCCCCGACGAGGCGCATGATGCCGAGCTCGCGCCGGCGCGACACCGCCGACAGCCGGATGGTCGTCGAGATGAGCAGCGCCGCCGCGACGAGCATGAGCGCGGCGATGCCGATCGCCGTGAAGCTCGCCGTGTTGAGCATCGCGAAGATCTGGTCGAGGTAGCTGCGCTGGTCGGTCACCGACTGCACGCCCTTGACGTTGGCCAGCGCCTGGATGATGACGCTCGACTGGTCGGGGTTGACGAGGTTGATCCAGAACGTCTGGTTGAGCATCGCCGGCGTCACGTACTTGACGACCGGATTGCCCTTGAGCTGCTGCTGGAAGTCCGTGTACACCTGGTCGTGGTTCTGGAACGTGGTGCTCTTGATGAACGTCGCCAGCGTCGGCGAGGACAGCAGAGCCTGGACGTTCGCGATCTCGTCGGCCGAGGCGTCCGCGCCCGAGCAGGTGGTGGACTGGTCGGTCGCCGTGCACATGTAGACGGCGACCTGGGCGCGGTCGTACCAGTAGCCCTTCATCTGCGCGATCTGCATCTGCATGAGGATCGCCGTGCCGACGAAGGTCAGCGAGATGAACGTCACCAGCACGACGGAGATCACCATCGAGAGGTTGCGGCGCAGGCCGTTGCCGACCTCGCCCATGACGAGCGCGAAGCGCATCAGGCCTCACCGCCCTGGTCGGCGCCGTCGGGCGCACCCTCGGTGCCCGTCGGGCGCAGGCCGAGCCGCTCGGCTATGCCGAGTTCGAGCGGTGGCACCACTTCGGGTGCGACGACGGTGACGGGCGCGGTGACGATCCGCGCGCCAGCCGGCGCCGCGACGGGGGCGACCACGCCGGTGGGAAGCTGCACGACGACGGGCTGCTCGGGGGCGGGAGCCGGCGCCGGCTTGAGGACGGGGATCGCGACGGTGTCGCCGTACCCCGCCTCGCGCTCGTCGCGGATGATCCTGCCGCCGACAAGCTCGATGACGCGCTTCTGCATCTGGTCGACGAGACCGGCCTCGTGCGTCGCCATGACGACGGTCGTGCCGGCGGCGTTGATGCGCTGGAGCACCGCCATGATGCCCGCGCTCGTCGCCGGGTCGAGGTTTCCGGTGGGTTCGTCGGCGAGGAGGATCTGGGGCTTGTTGACGACGGCCCGCGCGATGGCGACGCGCTGCTGCTCGCCGCCGGAGAGCTCGTGGGGCATCCGGTCGCCCTTCCCGCCGAGGCCGACGGTCTCGAGCACGTCGGGCACCGCCTCCTGGATGAAGCCGCGCGACTGACCGATCACCTGGAGGGTGAACGCGACGTTCTGGTAGACCGTCTTGTTCGGAAGCAGCCGGAAGTCCTGGAAGACGACGCCGAGGTTGCGGCGGAAGAACGGCACCTTGCGCGTCGAGATCGTGCCGAGGTCCTGACCGAGGACGTGGATGGCGCCACGGCTCGGCCTGTCCTCCTTGAGGATGAGCCTGAGGCAGCTGGTCTTGCCGGACCCCGAGGAGCCGATGAGGAAGACGAATTCGCCGCGTTGCACCTCGAAGGAGACGTCGTCGAGCGCCGGCTTCGGCGTGCCGCGGTACTGCTTCGATACGTGCTCGAACTTGATCATCGCCCGCCCAGGCTAAGCAGGCCGCCCGCGGCATCCGGTCAGCGACGCGCCTTGGCGGCGGATGCGCCGGACACCGCTAGGGAAGGACCGCGACAGCCTGGATCTCGATCCGGGCGGCAGGCATCGCGAATCCCACGACAATCGTGGTGCGAGCCGGGCCGGGTTCGGGCCAGATCTTCAGATACTCGGCGTTCCAGGCCGCGAAGTCGGCAGGGTCGGCGAGGAACGCCTCGAGTTTGACGACGTGCGCCGAATCCGTCCCGGCGTCGGCGAGCACGGCGAGCAGGGCGCTCAATGCCCCGGCCGCCTGCGCCGCGAACGGCGGCTCCTCGGCCCCGAAGACGGCGGGGTCGATGACCCCCGAGGTATAGACCAGATCGCCGGCGACCACGGCACCGGCAAGCATGGGCGACTGGCCGGGCGCGCGGATGAGCTCGGCCATCAGCGTTCGATCCTCGTCACCGCGCGACGGTCGAGGTCGGCGATCCCGCCGCGGCCGAGCAGCGTGAGAACCGTGCGAAGCTCGTCGCGCAGCAGTTCGTAGGTGCGCACCATGCCGGCCTCTCCGGCCGCGGCGAGGCCGTAGACCGCGAGCCTGCCGAGAACCACGACATCGGCGCCGAGCGCGATCGCGGTGACGATGTCGCTGCCGCGGCGGATGCCGCTGTCGATGGCGATGCCGACCTCGGGCCCGACCGCGTCGCGGATGAGCGGCAGCGCGTCGATGGACGCCATCACGCCGTCGAGCTGCCGACCGCCGTGGTTGGAGACCAGGATGCCGCTCGCGCCGGCCTCGACCGCGGCGAGGGCGTCCTCCGGCGTGATGATGCCCTTCGCGAACCAGGGCAGCGGGACGTTCGTCATGAGATCGCCGAGCTTGCTCCACGGCCACACCGGCGCGTCGATGTCGAAGAGCTGGCCGAAGATCTCATCGACGTCGACGCCCGAGCCGGGCGGGTAGTTGCCGCCGACGACGTCGATGCCGGGCTCGAAGCGGTTGTGCAGGTTGCGTTCGCGCCATCCGCCTGTCGGGCAGTCGCAGGTGACGCAGATGCCGCGGTAGCCTGCATCCTCGAACCGCTTGAGCATCCGCACGAAGTTCTCCTCAGGACCCATCGGATGCAGCTGGCCGAAGGCGGCGGCCGCGGGGGCCGCCGCCGCGATCTCTTCGATGGGATGCGAACCCGCCTCGGGCGCGATGCTCGCCGCGCCCATGAGGGCGTTGGCACGGGCGACGGCGACCTGGCCTTCGGGGTCGAAAAGTCGGTCGGCCCCGAAGGGAGCCGTGAGGATGGGCAGCCCGAGATCGACGCCGAGGAAGGAGGTGGCGAGGGACGGCGACTCGAGCCCGCTCATCACGCGCGGCTGCAGCGCCCAGTGCTCGAAGGCGCCGCGGTTGCGGCCGAGCGTCAGCTCCTCGCCGGCGCCCCCTTCCAGGAAGTCGCGCACGGCGGGGTCGAGGCGTGCAAGCGCCGCCTCGTGGATCTCGTCCAGTGTGTTGAACTGGGTGGTCGTCAGTGGTTCGGTGATGGTCATTTCGTCACTCCGCGTTCTCGAGTTCGGTTAGAAGGGATCGGTCGCTCACCACGTCGCCGACGCCCGTGATGAGGTCGACGACGGCGCTCACGGTGAGCGCGCTCTTGGCATCGTCGGAGACGTCGTGGATGATCCGCCCGCGGCTCATGACGAGCAGGCGGTTCCCCATGCGCAGCGCGTGGTCCATGTTGTGCGTCACCATCACCGTCGCGCAGTCCATCTCGGCGACGAGCTCGGCGGTGAGGCCGAGCACGCGCTGCGCTGTCGCCGGGTCGAGGGCGGCGAGGTGCTCGTCGAGCAGCAGCACGTCCGGGGCGACAAGACCGGCCATGATCATCGTGAGGCTCTGCCGCTGGCCCGCGGAGAGCAGCCCTACGCGATCGTGCATCCTGTCCTCGAGGCCCAGGCCGAGACGCGCGACCCTCTCGCGCAGCAGCGCGCGCCGGTGGCCGCGCAGCGCGAAGCCCAGCGTGCGGCGCTTGCCGCGAGCGAGCGCGAGCGCGAGGTTGTCCTCGATGCTGAGCTCGGGGGCGCTGCCGACTCGCGGATCGTCGAAGACGCGCGCGACGAAGCCGGCGCGCTTGTAGTCGGGCCAGCCGGTGACGTCTCGCCTCTCGAGGACCACCTTTCCGGTGGTGGGCTTCGCCGCTCCTGAGATGATCTGGACCATGCTGCTCTTGCCGGCCCCGTTCGAGCCGACGACGGTGACGAACTCGCCCTTGTCGACCACGAGGTCGATGCCGCGCAGCGCCTGCACCTCGTCGACGCGGCCGCGGTTGTAGACGAGACGTACGTCTCGCAGTTCGAGCATCGGATCAGCCATGCGAGGCTCCTATTCGCGCGCGGGCGGAAGAGTTGGCGGGCGTGCGACGCTCGCGTAACCGGACGGTGTAGCGCTGGACGGCCGGTGCGAGGTACCCCTGCGCCGCGACAGCGATGATGAGGGTGAGGGCGGTGACGGCCTTGAGATCGCCGGCCGGAAGGCCGAACCGCAGCGCCGCCACGAGGATGAGGCGATAGACCAGGCCGCCGAGCAGTACGGCGAGAACGATCCTGACGACCTGCGAGCCGCCGGGATTGAGGAAGAGCATTCCGAGCAGGACGGAGCCGGCGCCGAGCACGAAGACGCCGGAGCCCATGTTGACGTCCGCGTAGCCCTGCATCTGGATGGTGAGGGCGCCGCCGAATGCGCTGAGCGCGTTCGACATGCCCAGGGACAGGATCAGCATGCCCCGGTCGCTGACGCCCTGGCTACGCACCATCCGCTCGTTCACCCCGCTCGCGCGCAGCGCCAGGCCGACCTCGGTCTTCAGGAAGACGGCGAACGCGGCGAGCATGAGGACGACGATGCCGCCCAGGACCGCCGAGGTGGCCAGGTCCGCGGCCCTGCCGGGCGCTGGCGCAACGGCGCTGAAGATCGTCTGCATCCCGGCGAGACTGAGGGTCGGAAGGCCGAGCACACGGAGCGTGATGCTGAAGAGGGCCATGTTCATCACGAGGCCCGCGAGAAGCACCGGCAGGCGCAGGAAGAGTGTCAGCGCCGTTGTCGCCATGCCGGCGGCGAAGCCGGCAGCGGCCGCGGCGATCATGGCGACGACCGGATTCACCCCGGCGACGATGAGGATCCCGGCCACGCCGCCGCCGAACGCGTAGCTGCCCTCGACGGTGAGATCGAAGTCCTGCCGAATCTGCAGCACGATGAAGACGCCGAGCACGACGGGGACGAGCGGCAGACCGGTGACGAGCGTGTCCACGAGGATGTTGATGAGCATCAGATTCCTTTGCGGGAGGGAAAGTGGGCGGGGGCCGACGGCCCCCGCCCAACGGGTCACTGGACGGTCGCGCTGTCGAGCACGTCCTTGGGGATCGTCAACCCGAGCGCCGCGATCGTCTTCTTGCTGAAGACGACGTCGAGGCCCTGGGGCTGCGCGAACGGAACGGTCCCCGGGGCGGCACCCAGGAAGACCTTCGCCGCACCCTCGCCCGCAGTCGTGCCGGTCTCGGGGTAGTTGGCGCCCAGGCTCGCCAGCACGCCGGACTTCGTGACGTCGCCGCCGACGACGTAGAGCGCGACCTTGGCGGCCGTCGCCGCGGCGCCCACCGCGTCGATGCCGGCTATGACCGTGGCATCCGGGCCGATGAGGATCGCGTCGACACGCCCCTCCAGACTGCGCGCGGCCTGGGTCACGTCGGCCGGGCCGGATACGGTCGACTCGACGATCGAGTAGCCCGCCGGGCCGGCCGCCGCCTTCAGCGCCTTGACCCACACCTGCAGGTTCTGGTTCGATGGGTCGTAGACGGTGCCGATGCTCTTCACGCCGGGCTGGGTCGCCTTGATCTTCGCCAGCAGCAGTCCCGGGTCGATGTAGTCCGTGCTGCCGGTGACGTTGCCGCCTGGCGCATCGAGCGACTTCGCGAGGCCGGCGCCCACCGGGTCGCCCATGGCGAGGGCGAAGATGGGCTTGTCCTTGACCAGCTGGGCGAGCGCGATGACGGCCGGGGTGCCGATGACCGCGAAGGCGTCGTCGCCGGAGCCCGCGAAGTCACGGGAGATGCTGGAGATGAGGCTCTGGTCGCCGTTGGCGTTTTTGAGGTCGAAGGTGAACGTGGCGTTGGGGACGCCGGCCTGGAGGGCGTCCTCGAACTTCTTCACGACGGTGTCGAGAAGATCGGCCTGGGCGACCTCGAAGACGCCGATCTTGTACGAGGACTTCACCGCGGTCGAGCCGCTGGGCGATCCGGACGTGCTGGACGCCGGTGAGCTCGAGCAGCCGGCGAGGACCAGGGCGGACGCCGCGGCGAGCGCGAACGCCGCCGAAGCGTGTCGCCAGCGGCGCTGGCGAGATGTCTTGATCATTGGGGTACTCCGTCTCGGTGAGGGCGATGGACTCCCGCTAGCAGGACATGGGAGGTTCTTCTCATGTTGGGGAGATTCACGAGGCGGCGCAAACCAAAGGGAGCGATGAAATGGGAACTTATTCCCGTGTTAATGTGGACGACATGGAAGACTCAGCGCTGAGCCCTGCCGATCTGACAACGCACAAGAAGCTGCGCGCGGATGCGTTCCGCACCCGAGAGCACCTCCTCGACGTGCTGGGCGCGATGCTCGAGGTCCGCGGGCTCGAGATCAGCCTCCCCGACCTCGCCAAAGAGGCCGGGGTCGCGACCGCGACCGTCTACCGGCACTTCGACGACGTCCACGAACTCCGAGAGGAGTTCTACCGCCGGACGGTGACGCACCTCGTCGCCGAGTTCGAGGAGACCCTGGTGACCTCCCGCGGCAGGACCGCCTTCGACCGGGTCTGCGCGGCGTGGGTGAAGACGTCCATCGGGTGGGCGCGCGCGGCCACCTTCATCCGCAGCGCCGAGGGATACCTCGAGCGGGTGCGGCGCGGGGACGATCTCCTCGTCCGACTCCACCAGCTGCTTACCACCGTCATCGGGCAGCTCGTCGACGACGGCGACCTGCCCCGCCAGGACGTCGAGTACGCGACGCTGACCTGGGTGACGCTCTTCGACGAGCGGGTGCTCGTCGACCTCGAGTCAGGGCTCGGCTGGGGCTGGAAGAAGATCAGCCGGCACCTCTCGGCGACGACCCTCGCCGCCCTTGGCGCCCGCTAGTCCTTCGGCTGCTTGCGCCAACGGATGCCCGCGGCGATGAATCCGTCGATGTCGCCGTCGAAGACCGCAGCAGGGTTGTTGACCTCGTACTCGGTGCGGAGGTCCTTGACCATCTGGTACGGCGCGAGCACGTAGGAGCGCATCTGGTCGCCCCAGCTGGCCGTGATGGTGCCGGCGAGGTCCTTCTTGATCGCGGCCTCCTCCTCGCGCTTCTTCAGCAGCAGGCGGCTCTGCAGCACCCGCATCGCCGCGGCGCGGTTCTGGATCTGCGACTTCTCGTTCTGCATCGAGACGACGATGCCGGTCGGGAGGTGCGTGATGCGCACCGCCGAGTCGGTGGTGTTGACGGACTGCCCGCCCGGCCCCGACGAGCGGAACACGTCGACGCGGATGTCGCCCTCGGGCACGTCGATCTCGTCGGTCCCCTCCATGAGGGGGATGACCTCGACGGCGGCGAAGGAGGTCTGACGCTTGCCCGCCGCGCCGAAGGGGCTCATGCGCACCAGGCGGTGCGTGCCCGCCTCGACGCTGAGGGTGCCGAAGGCGTACGGGGCGTCGACCTCGAAGGTCGCCGATTTGATGCCCGCCTCTTCGGCGTAGGAAGTATCCATCACCTGCACCGGATAGCCGTGCTTCTCGGCCCAGCGCAGGTACATGCGCAGCAGCATCTCGGCGAAATCCGCGGCGTCGACGCCGCCGGCGCCTGCGCGGATGCTGACGACCGCGGCCCGCTCGTCGAACTCGCCGTCGAGGAGGGTCTGGACCTCGAGGTCGCCGATGGTCTTCGTGAGCACCGCGAGCTCGTGCTTCGCCTCGGCGGCCGCGCCCTCGTCGCCGGCCTCGTTCGCGAGCTCGACGAGCACCTCGAGGTCGTCGAGGCGACGCTCCACGCCCTCGATGCGAGCGAGTTCGGATTGCCGGTGCGAGAGGGCGCTCGTCACCTTCTGCGCCTTGTCGGGGTCATCCCACAGGTCCGGGACCCCGGCCTGCTCGGACAGGTCGACGATCTGCGCCCTGAGGGAGTCGACGTCGACCACCGTCTTGATGTCGCCGAAGGTGGAGCGCAGTTCGGCGATGGGGGCCGAGAGGTCGAGTTCGAGCATGTCCGTCCCAGCCTACCGGCGGGCACCTCCTGGCCCGCGGCCTTAGGGCCTTCTCAGGGGTCGGACCCTAGACTCGTGCCAGCCCCCGCGGGAGTGGTGAAACCGGCAGACACGCAGGATTTAGGTTCCTGTGCCGAAAGGCGTGAGGGTTCGAGTCCCTCCTTCCGCACAGCCGATTGAGGGGTGCGGAGAGGAAGCTTGCCTTCTCGACCGAGCCGGTCGAGGCCGCCGAGAAGCGGGTGCCAGTACGAGCCCGCTTCGAGCACCGGCCTGCACTCCCCCGCAGTTCCCCGAACTTCTTCACCTTTCCCCCCACCCGACACCGCACCGGAGATCCGTGCATCACATCCTCAGCGCATCGCTCCTGCCGTGGCTGGACCCGGGCTACATCATCCACTCGGTCGGCCCGTGGGCGCTGCTCGTCGTCTGCGCGATCATCTTCGCCGAGACCGGGCTGCTCGTGGGCTTCATCCTCCCCGGCGACACGCTGCTCATACTCTCGGGGCTGGTCTCCGCGCGCGTCGACGCCGCGGGCAATCCGGCGCCGCTGTTCGGGATTCCGGTGTGGGGCGTCGCCCCGCTCATCGCCATCGCGGCGATCCTGGGCGGACAGCTCGGCTATCTCATCGGCCGCCGGCTGGGCCCGCGCATCTTCGAGCGCAGGGACAGCGGCCTGTTCTCGAAGGAGAACGTCGAGCGCACCAACCGCTTCTTCGTCCGCTTCGGCCCCGTCGCGGTCATCATCGCCCGCTTCGTGCCCGTCGTGCGCACCTTCGCGCCCATCACGGCCGGCGTCGGCAAGATGGACTGGCGGAGGTACACGCTCTACAACGTCATCGGCGCCGCGGTCTGGGGTATGGGCCTCACGGTGCTCGGCTGGGCGCTGCACTTCATCCCGCCGGTGGCGCACTTCGTCGAGAGCTACATCGATCTCATCCTGCTCGGTGCCGTCGTCGTCACCGTCATCCCGGCGCTCGTCCACTACCTGTCGACGAGGCACAAGGCGCAGCGCGCGACTCAGTCCTGACTCCGACTCCGCTGCTGCAGGCAAGAACCCTCGCATCCTGGTCCCCGCAGCCGCGGAGGCACGAGGTGCGGCTTCTCAGGGCGCCCCGGGGACTAGTTGGACGCGGTAGCCGTATCGCGGTCCCGAGTGTCGGCTTCCCGCGGTCTCCCGAAGCCCGGATCGGCGGAAAGCCGACATTCGGCTCAGGCGTGGACCAGATCGCGGAGCAGCGGCTCGAGGGCGGCGAACGCGCGCGCCCGATGGCTGAGGGTGTTCTTGTCCTCGGGAGCGAGCTCGGCCGCGCTCTCGGCACAGCCGTCCGGCAGGAAGACCGGGTCGTAGCCGTGGCCGTTCGCGCCGCGTGGCGCGCGCAGCAGGCGGCCCGGCCAGATGCCGTCGACGATGTGCTCCTCGCCGCTCGGCAGCACGAGCGCCATCGTCGCGCGGAAGTGCGCGCCGCGGTGCGGGTCGGGCACGTCGGCGAGCTGGTCGAGAAGCAGCCGGTTGTTCGCCGCGGCGTCGCCGTGGACGCCCGACCAGCGGGCCGAGAAGATGCCGGGCGCTCCGCCGAGCACGTCGACGCAGATGCCCGAGTCGTCGGCGATCGCCGGCAGGCGGGTGAACGCGACGGCTGCGCGCGCCTTGATGAGCGCGTTCTCGGCGAAGGTGATGCCGTCCTCGACCGGCTCCGGCCCTTCGTAGGGCTCGATGACGAGATCGGGGATGCGTGCGCCGAGGATGCCCTGAAATTCGGCCGCCTTGTGCTGGTTGTGCGTCGCGAGGACGACGCGGAGCGGCATCCGCCTCACCCCTGAGCGAGTGCGGCGGTTTGGATGCGCGTCAACTCGGCATTCCCGGCGAGGCCCAGATCCAGGAGCGCGTCGAGCTCGCGGCGGTCGAACGGCGCGCCCTCGGCCGTGCCCTGCACCTCAACGAAGAGCCCGCGGCCGGTGACGACGATGTTCATGTCGGTCTCGGCGCGGGAGTCCTCGACGTAGGCGAGGTCGAGCAGGGGGGTGCCGTCGACGATGCCGACGGAGACCGCGGAGATGGAATCCAGCAGCGGCGTCGCGTTCTTGCCGATGAAACCCTTGCTGCGGCCCCACTCGATCGCGTCGACGAGTGCGATGTAGGCGCCGGTGATCGAGGCGGTGCGGGTGCCGCCGTCGGCCTGGAGCACATCGCAGTCGATGACGATGGTGTTCTCGCCGAGAGCCTTGGTGTCGACGATGGCGCGTAGGCTCCGACCGATGAGACGGCTGATCTCATGCGTGCGGCCTCCGACCCGGCCCTTCATCGACTCGCGGTCGCTGCGCTCGTTCGTCGCACGGGGCAGCATCGCGTACTCGGCGGTGACCCAGCCCTTGCCCTTGCCGGCAAGCCAGCGCGGCACGCCGTTGGTGAAGGACGCCGTGCACAGCACCCGCGTCTCGCCGAACGAGATGAGCGCGCTGCCCTCGGCCTGCTTGCTCCAGCCGCGCTCGATGGTCACGGGGCGGAGATCGGTGGGGGCGCGGCCGTCGGCTCGGGTTTCGTTGCTCACGTCAAAAGGCTAGTCAACGTATGCGTCCGACCGGCCATCAGCGATTCGGCGGCGGGCACGCCGAATCGCGAAGCGACCGGCGCGAAAATCACTACAGCTCGATCGCGCCCGTCTCGACGTGGTCGACACCGCGGACCTGGAGGCCGAGCATCCGGTTGGCGAGGAGCTGGAACTCCTCGGTGTCGGCCCCGGTGGTCTCGTAGCGGATGACAGGCGGCAGCGTGGAGCGGCGCTCCAGGCCCCGACCGACGATCGTGCGGTACACATCGTTCGCGGTCTCGACGTCGGAGCTCACGAGGGCGACGCCGTCGCCCATGACATAGGAGATGAGCCCCTTGAGGAAGGGGTAGTGCGTGCAGCCGAGCACGAGGGTGTCGATGTCGGCGTGCCGGAGCGGCTCGAGGTACTCCTCGGCGACGGCGAGCAGCTCGGGGCCGCTCGTCACGCCCGCCTCGACGAACTCGACGAAGAGCGGGCACGCCTGCGAGACGATCGTGAGGTCGGGCGCGGCGGCGAAGGCGTCCTCGTAGGCGCGCGAGTTCACGGTGCCGACCGTTCCGATGACGCCGACGCGCCCGGTGCGGGTCGTGGCGACCGCACGGCGGACGGCGGGCTGAATGACCTCGACGACGGGCAGCGCGTAGCGCTCGCGGGCATCCCGCAGCATCGCGCTCGAAGCGGTGTTGCAGGCGATGACGAGCATCTTGACGCCCTGGTCGACGAGCGTGTCGAGAGCGTCCAGGGCATAGCGGCGCACCTCGGCGATGGGCTTGGGACCATAGGGCGAGTGGAGCGTGTCGCCGATGTAGAGGACCGATTCGTTCGGCAGCTGGTCGCGCACTGCCCGCGCGACGGTGAGGCCGCCGACGCCCGAGTCGAAGATGCCGATCGGCGCGTCCATGTTCCTATTGTCGCGCCCGTCCTTGCCGGGCGCGAGTCGCTCCGCGGTTCGGCGTACACGCCGCCGAACCGCTGATTGCCGGGTCTCGAGCCTTGTCACCGGCGGCCGACGACACGCCCGCCCTCCCGGCAATCAGCGATTCGGCGACCTGCGCGGCGAATCGCGCCCGACCGTCTCGCGCCGGGTGAGGACCGGCGCGAAGATAAGCACTGTGACTTCGACGGCGCTGCTGACCGACCGGTACGAGCTGACGATGCTCGACGCCGCGCTGCTCGACGGGACGGCGTCGAGGCGGTCGGTGTTCGAGGTGTTCGCCCGGCGCCTGCCGCTCGAGCGCCGCTACGGCGTCGTCGCAGGCACCGGGCGACTGCTGTCGCTGATCGGCGACTTCCGGTTCGGGGATGCCGAGCTGTCCTGGCTCGCCGACCACGACGTGGTGCGCCCGGCGACGATCGACTGGCTCGCCTCGTTCCGGTTCAACGGCACGATCAACGGCTATCGGGAGGGCGAGATCTACTTCCCCGGCTCGCCGCTGCTCTCCGTCGAAGGCACCTTCGCCGAGGCGGTGCTGCTCGAGACTCTGGTCCTCTCGGTGTTGAACTACGACTCGGCCGTCGCCACGGCCGCCTCGCGCATGGTGCAGGCCGCGCACGGCCTCCCGCTCGCCGAGATGGGCTCGCGCCGCGCCTCCGAGGACGCCGCCGTCGCCGCCACCCGCGCCGCGTACATCGCCGGGTTCGCGACGTCGTCGAATCTCGAGGCGGGGCGGAAATGGGGCATCCCGACGATGGGAACTGCCGCGCACGCCTTCACGCTGCTGCACGACTCCGAGGAGGAGGCGTTCCGCGCGCAGGTCGCGGCCCTGGGTGTCGGCACGACACTCCTCGTCGACACGTACGACGTGCACACCGCGATCGAGACCGCCGTGCGAGTGGCCGGCCCTCGGCTCGGCGCGGTGCGGCTGGATTCCGGCGACCTGCCCAAGCTCGTGAGATCTGTGCGCGCCCAACTCGACGCCCTCGGGGCCGTGAACACGAAGATCACGGTGACGAACGACCTCGACGAGTTCGCGATCGCGGCCCTGACAGGTTCGCCGGTGGACTCCTTCGGCGTCGGCACCTCCGTCGTCACCGGCTCCGGGGCGTCGGCGGCGGGCATGGTCTACAAGCTCGTCGCCCGGGAGGGGGCGTCGGGCGAGTGGGTCGGCGTCGCCAAGAAGTCGACGGGCAAGGCGTCGGTCGCAGGCCGGAAGGCCGGCATCCGGCGGCTGGAGGGCGGGGTGGCGACGGCCGAGGTCGTCGACGTGGCCTCCGGCGACGGCGAGGATGCCCGCGGTGCGGCCCAGGGCGGCCGACTGCTCACGGTGCCGCTGCTCGTCGACGGCGAGCCCTGGGCGGAGTTCACGGGAGCGGTCGGCACCGTGGCCGCACGCGAGCATCACGCGGCCGTCATCGAGGAGCTGCCCGAGGACGCCTTCCGCCTCGGCAGGGGTGAACCCGCCCTGCCGACGGTGTTCGTGTAGCGTGACCCGCCCTCACTCGTCCGCGAGCTGCTCGTAGATGCGCGTGCAGTCGGGGCAGATGGGGAACTTCTCGGGGTCGCGGCCGGGCACCCACACCTTGCCGCAGAGCGCCTTGACGGGCTTGCCGGTGACCGCCGACTCGAGGATCGCCTCCTTGCGCACATAGTGCGCGAAACGGTCATGGTCGCCTTCGTCGAGCTCGCTCTGCTGGAGCAGTTCCTCGAGTTCGCGGTCGAGCACATCGGTGCTCCCGCCGCCGGTCCCCGGTTCGTCGATGCTGCGCATAGGACAATCCTCGCCGAAATCCCCCGAATCGACCTCACCGTGCCGTCATGACGTCGATTCGGCGGATCTCGGTTCGCGGCGGGCGCGGCGGGCTACGCAGCGGTGATCGCCGCGTCGAGGATCTCGGGGCCACGGCGATCGTAGACGAGGGAGCCGAGCGCGATCCCTCCCCACCCGGCGGCGAGCCCGAGCACGGCGCCTGCGGCGAGCGAAGCCCAGGCCCAGCCTCCGCCGAAGAGCACGAAGAGCACCCCGAACCCGATCGCCGGAATCGAGACGAGCAGGACGATGAACAGACTCACGGATTGCACGAGCGCCGCCAGGGAGCCGGTCGACTGGGGCTGCTGGAACGGGCTCTGACCCGGCTGGGCGACCGGGTACGGCACGAGCGCCGAGGTGATCGACGAGATGCCGAGCCCGGCGAGCAGCAGCACGAGGGCAACGCCGACGGCAGCGGGCAGGATTCCGGGGTCGCCGTAGCCCACGGCGGTGAGGGCCGCCCCGACCGCGACGAGGATGATGCCGACGCCGAGCACCGGCACGGCGCGGCCGATGCGGTCGGCCCGGCCGGACACCCCCGCGGCGAGGTGCAGCCACACCGCGGTGCCGTCGTAGGCGACATCGTTGTGCATCGACCAGCCGAGGAACAGCGCCATGACCGGCAGCGGCAGCAGCGCGAGAATATGGCCCGGCACCGCGTGAGACAGCCAGAGCCCCCCGACCGCGATGCCGGGGATGATCGGGATGACGATGAGCGCCACCCAGTAGCGCGGGTCGCGCCCCCAGTAGGTGAGCGAGCGGGCGGCGACGGCACCCCAGCGGTTCTGCGGCAGGCGCGAGAACCAGCCGAGACCCCCGTAGAGCCGCACCTCGGCGGTGCGGCCGGGCGAGACGAGGATGCGCGCGACCAGCGCCTGCCATGCCCACAGCAGCAGGACGACGGTCGAAGCGGCGAGGAACAGCTCGCCGATGGCTGCGCCCCAGTGGCCGAGCGAGGCGTCGGCGGGCGCGGCCCAGGGCGCGCCGAAGGGCGTCCAGCGCAGCACGTCGGCCGCCGCGGTGACGAGCGCGCGCGGGTCCTGATGGCGGACGAGCCCCAGGAGGACGACGAGCGCCGGCCCGGCGATGATGACGAGCAGCAGCCCGAGCACGCCGGTGACCTCGCGCGAGCGCCGGGTGTCGAGCAGGATCCCCGCCGCCGCCGTCGCGACGCGCGAGGCGAGCACGCAGGTTGCGACGCCGAACGCCGCCCCGATGACGGCGACGATCGTCGCCCCGACGGAGTGCGACCAGGTCACGATCGAGGCGAGCGCGCACAGCACGAGAGCGACGCCGGGGATCGTTAGCGCGCCGGCTGCCCCGAGGCCGGCGGCGAGCTGCCGCGGCGGAATCCCGAACAGCGCGAATGCCCGCGGATCGAGGGTGTCGTCGACGCCGAAGACGAGCGGAAGGAGGAGGAATCCGAGCGTGACGACCACCCCGGCGACGACGACGAGGTCGCGCACCAGCGGAACGTCGGCGGCGAAGCGGGCGCCGACGAGGGCGGCGACGATCCAGACGGTGAGGCCGAGGCCGTAGGCCAGGCCGATGACCATCCCGATGAGCTGCAGGACGCTGCGCCGGAACTCGCCGCGCAGCAGCGCGAGCTTCAGTCGGAGAAGTCGTGCAACCATTCCAGCCCCTCTGGCGCCTTGCGACCGCCCGCGAGCTCGACGAAGCGCTCCTCCAGGGTCTTGCCCGCGCGCACCTCGTCGGCGGTGCCGGCGTCGAGCACCACACCCCCGACGATGATCGCGACCCGGTCGCAGACCCGCTGGACGAGGTCCATCGAATGGCTGGAGAGCAGCACGGTGCCGCCGGAGGCGACGTAGCGCTGCAGGATCTCGATGACGTTCGCGGCGCTCACCGGGTCGACCGACTCGAAGGGCTCGTCGAGCACAAGCAGGCGCGGCGAGTGGATGAGAGCGGCGGCGAGCGCGATCTTCTTCGTCATCCCCGCCGAGTAATCCGCCACGAGGCGGCCGAGCGCGCTCTCGAGACCGAGCGCCGCGACGAGGTCGGCGGAGCGCTCCGTGACGGTGGGTGCGGGAAGGCCGCGCAGCGCCCCGGCGTAATAGAGGAACTGCGCCCCGGTGAGTCGGTCGAAGAGGCGCAAGCGGTCGGGCAGCGCGCCGATGGAGCGCTTGGCGCGGTCGGGGTCGGCCCACACGCTCTGACCATGGACGAGGATCTCGCCGGCGTCCGGTCTGAGCAGGCCGGTGATCATCGAGAGCGTCGTCGTCTTGCCGGCGCCGTTCGGCCCGACGATGCCGGCGAACGACCCTTCGGGGATGTCGAGGCTCAACCCGTCGACGGCGATCGTCTCGCCAAACCGCTTGAAGAGGCCGCGGATCGAGACCGCGACCGGCCTCGCGACGGGTACCTCGGCCGTGGCGAGCGAGCTCATCGTCGGAAGCAGCGGCTCGGCGGATTCCGGCGGCGCGGCCGCGGGCGCCGGCTTCGGTGCGGCAGGGCGGCGAGCGCGCGGTGCGCGGGCGACGGAGCCTCCGGCTTCGCCG
>NZ_DAIEII010000041.1:0-15717 GCF_027352875.1 Gryllotalpicola sp. | reverse complement strand
GGGGTGGATGCGAGCGGCCCAGAGCGCCTCGTCGGCGTAGATGTTGCCCACCCCGCTGACGACGGTCTGGTCGAGCAGCACGCGTTTGACAGCGCTGTCCTTCCGGCGCAGCGCGGCGACGACGGCGTCGTCGTCGAACAGCGCGTCGAGCGGGTCGCGGGCGATGTGCGCGACCTGGGTCGGGACCTCTCCCCCGGAATCCGCCGACACCAGCCGGTCGACGGCGAGCGAGCCGAAGGTGCGCTGATCGACGAAGTGGACGGCGATCTCGCCGTGCTCGGGATGCTCGAGGGTGATCCGAACCCTGAGGTGCGCCGCGCGCGGCGCGTCCGGGGTGCGCAGCAGCAGCTGGCCGGTCATGCCCAGGTGCGCCAGCAGAGCCGCCGGTCGAGCAGCCGGCGAAGCCGGCGTGTCGAAACCCGCCCCGATACGCGCCTGCGGCGCTGCTCGGCGATCGGAAAGGGAAAGCGGCATCCAGAGGAACTTCCCTCGTCTGGCCGTGCCGAGGATTCGCCGGCCGACGAGCGCGTCCTCGAATTCCCCGAGCGCGCGGTCGTGGCGGGTGAGCGCCCGGTCGTCGAGCACGTCGACGCCGGTGACGAGCGCGCCGGTGACGGCGGGGGCGAGGCCGAGGCGGACGACCTCGACCTCAGGAAGCTCGGGCACCCAGCAGTGTCCACGCCTCGAGGGCGGCGGCCATTTCGGCGTGCTTCTTGCTCGTGCCTTCGGCGCGCGCGGTGACCGCGGGGGCGATGCCGCCGACGGTCACCGTGGCGACGAAGATGCGGGCGTGGTCGGGACCGGTGCCCTCGACCTCGTACCGGGGCGGTTCGGCGCCGAGGCGGTCGGCGAGCTCCTGGAGGGATGTCTTCGGGTCGAGCGCGGCGCCGAAGCGCCCCGGGGCGGCCTCAAGGGGGGCGATGAGTCGCAGGACGAGAGCGGTCGCGGCGTCCCGCCCCGCCGACAGGTAGGCGGCGCCGATGATCGCCTCGACGGCGTCGGCGAGGATGGACGCCTTCGCGGCCCCGCCGCTCGCCGCTTCGCCGCGGCCGAGCAGGAGGAAGGCGCCGAGGCCGAGGCCGCGCGCGACCTCGGCGAGTGCCGCACCGCTCACGAGCGCGGCACGGCGCTTGGCGAGATCGCCTTCGTCGTAGTCGGGGAACTCGGCGTAGAGCTTGGTCGTGACGGCGAGGCCGAGCACCGAGTCGCCGAGGAACTCGAGGCGCTCGTTGTGCGCGGCCCCACCGTGCTCGTACGCCCAGGAGCGGTGCGTGACGGCCTGGGTGAGCAGGGCAGGGTCGATCTCGACCCCCAGACGCGCTTGAAGGGCGCCCAGATCGGGGCGCCCTTCAGAAGCGAATGCGTGTGCCGCGCCGCCCTCGTCGGCCGGATGGCTCGAGGAGTCGCGGCGGGACGACTCAGACGTCGGCGACCTTGCGGCCCTTGTACTCGAGGTACAACTCGGTGCCCTGCGAGTCGGTGACGACCTTCGCACGGTGGGGCAGGGAGTAGGTGACGCGGCCGTTCTCGACGGTCTTGACGAGCTTGGGGGCCTCCGCCTTCCACTGCGAACGGCGGCTGCGCGTGTTGGAACGCGACTGCTTGCGCTTGGGAACGGCCATGGCTAACTCTCTTCTGTCTCTGTTTCGGAAAGCTTCAACTCCCCGAGCGCGGCCCAACGCGGGTCGGTGGGCTCTCGGGGCGTGATGAACTCGGGGTGATCGGCCAGACGCTCACCGGTCTCAGGGTCGAGACCAGGGCAATCGGGGCGGCACACCGGCTGGAACGGCAGTGACAAGACCACCGAGTCTCTGACTAGAGGTTCAAGATCGACATGGTCGTCATGAATCTCGAAGTCAAAGGCTTCGTCAGAAGGATACGCGAAAAGCTCCTGGAATTCGACTTGGACGGGCTGCTCGATGTCGATGAGACAGCGCCCGCACACGCCGGTGGCGACGGTGTCGACCTCGCCGGAGACGACGATGCCGTCGTGGATCGACTCGAGCGTGACGTCGATCTCCATCGCCTGGCCTGCGGGCACGCTCACGAGACCTTCGCCGAGCTTCTCGGGAGCGGGGAATTCCAGCCTCACCTCGCGGTGATGGCCCGGTTGGTGGATGAGGTCGTAGACGGCGAGCGAATACGGGTTGGCGGGCGCGGACATAGACCGCAATTCTACGGTCGCCCGTACCGCGACAGTGGGACGAGCCCGGTCCGCAGTCGCTCGCCCAGAACCAGAACCGACCAACTGCTGTACCAGACCGGCCGCTGCGCAGTGGTTCGTCGTCACCGTCGACCCGGCCGTCGGCTGACAGCGATGGCCGGGTCGACGGTGACGACCGCGATGCGGGCGGCGTGGCCGGCGACATCGGCCACGGTGAGCACGCCGCTGCCGGCGATACCCGAGACGAGAGGCGCAGGGGCCTGCCGAGCCTCGGGATCGACCCGGCTCACAGCTGCCCCTTGAGGTGTGCGATGACGACGGCGGGCACGTAGGGGCTGATGTCGCCGCCGAGCGAGTACACCTCGCGCACCAGTGTCGAGGAGATGAGCGCGTGGGCGGGGTCGGAGACGACGAACACCGTCTCGACGCCGGCGAGGTTGCGGTTGAAGTACGCCATCGGCGTCTCGTACGAGAGGTCGACCTGACTGCGCACCCCCTTGACCAGCACCTGTGCGCCGACCCGCGTGCAGTAGTCGGCGAGCAGGCCGTCGGTGAAGACGTCGATGACGAAGTCGCCGGGGAATCCCTCGGCATCGATCGCTTCGCGAAGGAGCGTGGCGCGGTCGGCCGCCGAGAACAACGCCTTCTTCGACGGGTTGTGCATGACGAGCACGCGCACCTCGTCGAAGAGCTTCGCCGCTCGCTCGATGACGTCGAGGTGGCCATGGGTGACCGGGTCGAACGAGCCGGGGACGACGGCGATCCGCTTCATAGTGGTTTCAGACTATGCGGCCGGGCGCGCCGCGCGACACGACCAAGCGCAATGAGAGACGATCAGCTCTTGGTGATGAACTCGCGCTCGGTGTCGTCGAGGCGGCGCTCGAGCGCGCGCCGGAGGGCGGGGTGGTCCGTGAGCGTCGGATCGTCGGCGACGATGGATTCCGCGGCCTCGCGGGCCTCGACGATGACGTCGGCGTCGTGGGCTACGCGCAGCAGCTTCAGCGAGGTGCGGCCGCCAGCCTGCGCGCTGCCGAGCACATCGCCTTCGCGTCGCAGCTCGAGGTCGACCCGGGCGAGCGCGAAGCCGTCCGTCGTGGCCGCGACGGCGTCGACGCGCTCGCGCGCGGGGCTTCCCGGTTCGGCGCGCGTGACGAAGAGCGCAAGGCCCGGCACTCCTCCGCGGCCGACGCGGCCGCGGAGCTGGTGCAGCTGGGCGACGCCGAACCGGTCGGCGTCGAGCACGATCATCGTCGAGGCGTTCGGCACATCGACGCCGACCTCGATGACGGTGGTGGCGACGAGCAGGTCGATCTCGCCCGCGGCGAAGGCGCGCATGACGGCATCCTTCTCGGCCGAGGGCAACCGGCCGTGCAGCGCCGCCACGCGCGCGCCGGCGAGGGCGGGCGCCTCGCGCACGGCCTGAAGCGTCGCCTCGACGGTCGCGAGCGGCGGAGGGGGCACCGGGTCGCCGGCCTCGCCGAACTCGTCCTCGACCGGTTCGAGGTCCTCGCCTTCTTCGAGGCTCTTGGCGTCGATCGCAGCTGCGACGACGTAGACTTGGCGGCCCTTGGCGATCTCCTCGGCAGCGCGCTGCCACACTCTCGGCCACCACCCCGGCCGGTCGACGAGCGGCACGGTGAAACTCTCGATGCCGGCGCGCCCCGCCGGCAGCTCGGCGATCGTCGAGACGTCCAGATCGCCGAAGACCGTCATGGCGACCGTGCGCGGGATCGGTGTCGCGGTGAGCACCAGGGTGTGCGGCGCGGTGCGCCCCTTGGTGCGCAGCCTCTCGCGCTGCTCGACCCCGAAGCGGTGCTGCTCGTCGACGACGACGAGGCCGAGGTCGAAGAACTCGACCTGTTCGGAGAGCAGCGCGTGGGTGCCGACGACGATGCGGGCCTGCCCGCTGACGATGCGCAGCAGCGCCTTCTTGCGCTCGGCCTGCGGCATCGAGCCGGTGAGCAGCGTCGGCATGAGTTCGGCGGCGAGGTCGGGGCCAAGCGCCGCGGTGATCGAGCGCAGGTGCTGGGCGGCGAGCACCTCGGTGGGGGCGAGCAGGGCGGATTGCCCGCCGCTGTCGGCGACCGCGGCCATGGCCCGCACCGCGACGAGGGTCTTGCCCGAGCCCACCTCGCCCTGAACGAGCCGGTTCATGGGAGTCGTGCGGGCGAGGTCGGCGGCGATCTCGGCGCCGACGGCGCGCTGATCGGCGGTGAGCTCGAATGGCAGGGCGGCATCGAGGCGCTCCAGGTAGCCGCCGGGCGCGCTCTGCCGGGCGGTGCCCGGCGCCCGCTTCGCCGCCGCGCGACGCTGCAGCAGAGCGATCTGCAGCAGGAACGCCTCGTGGAAGGTGAGGGTGGCCCGGGCCCGACGCCAGTCGGCGTCGTTCTCCGGCCGATGGATGCGCTCCAGTGCCGCCTGGTAGGGCAGGAAGCGGTGGCGCTCCCGGATGGCGTCCGGCAGCGGGTCCTCGATGCCTGTCGGGTCGACGGTGTCGAGGGCCTGGGCGATGGCCGCCTGGACCTTCCAGCTCGGGATCGACGCGGTCGCCGGGTACACCGGGATGGGCTGCTCGGCCCATCGGCGCGCCGCATCCGGATCGGCGGGCGTCTCGTCGTCGAAGAGTTCGTAGTCGGGGTGGGTGAGTTGCATGACGCCGTTGAAGCGCGTGACCTTGCCCGAGAACGTGCCGCGGCGGCCGGGGGTGAGCTCGTGCATGCGCCACGGCTGGTTGAAGAACGTCGCCTCCAGTTGCGCGCCGGAGTCGTCCGCGAGGATGACCTCCTGCAGCGAGCCGTGGCGGGCGCGCATCTCCTTGCTGGCGGCGCGCCGCACCTCGGCCACGATCGTGACGAGATCGCCGTCGTGGAGGTCGGCGAGGGCGGTGAGCTCGCCGCGGCGGCTGTAGCGGCGGGGATAGTGGCTCAGCAGGTCGCCGACCGTCTCGAGGCTCCATGCCCGGTGGAGCATGCCGGCGGTGCGCCCGCCGACGGCGTACTTGAGCGCGGAATCCAGCGTGATCGCGCCGTCCATGCGCCCAGGCTATTGCGGCACGCCGACGCGAGTCGCCAGAAGCGCCCGAAAGCGGGCTTCGGATCAGGCGCTTCTGGCGACTCGCGCTACGGTGAGGCCGTGACGAGGATCATCGCGGGCGCGGCGGCCCGCGTGAGCCTGGCGGTGCCGCGTTCCGGCACGCGGCCGACGAGCGACCGGGTGCGCGAGGCGCTGTTCTCGGCGCTCGAGGCGCGCGATGCGTTGGACGGTGCTCGGGTGCTCGACCTCTACGCAGGCTCGGGGGCATTGGGCCTCGAGGCGCTTTCGCGCGGCGCGGTCTCGGCGGTCCTTGTCGAGAGGGACGCCACGGCGGCCGCGCTCTGCCGTCGGAACGCCGACGCGGTGCTGACCGCACTCCGGGCATCCGGCGATCGAACCGATCACCTGCCGTCGCCGAGCGTCGAGGTGCGCGCGGCCGCCGTGGACGCCTTCCTCAGGGGCGCACCCGGACCTTTCGACCTCGTCTTCAGCGATCCGCCGTACGGGGTGGCGGATTCCGTGGTCGCCGCGGATCTCGCGCTGCTGGCACCACTCCTCGCCGACGGTGCGGTCGTCGTCGTCGAGCGATCGTCGCGCTCCCCCGCGCCGGCCTGGCCTGCCGGAATCCGTCTCGAAGCCGTCAAGAAGTACGGCGAAACGGCCCTCTACGTGGCGACAACCCCCTGAGCGCCGGACCGAGATCGACACGGCGAAGGTGGTACATCGATGCCCCCGCCGAACGCCCGGCTCAGCGCGGGTAGCCTCGGATGGTGCCCGTCCGCCCGATCGCTCGCGTCTTCGCACTCGCGGGGGCCGCAGTGCTCGCTGCGACTCTTTCCGGCTGCGCGGCGACCGTGTCGATGACCGCGGCGGCCGCGGCGAACGACCCCGGCTGCGCCGCCGTCATCGTCCGGCTGCCCGATTCGGTCGCGGGGCTCTCGAAGGACGAGACCAACGCGCAGTCGACGGCCGCGTGGGGCAATCCCGTCGCGGTGCAGCTGCGGTGCGGGGTGACCCCGCTCGGGCCGACCACCCAGCCGTGCGTCGCCGTTGTCGTCAACGGCACGGAGTACGACTGGGTCCTCGAGAGCGATCCGCTCGCCGCGAACCTCAGCTACATCACGTTCGGACGCACCCCGGCGACCGAGGTGACGATCGCCCACGCTGCCGGGGGGGTGAGCGATTCGGATGTCCTCAACGCGCTCTCCGGCGCCATCGGGGCCGTGCCCCAGTCGCAGACCGCGAAGTGCCTCGGGGCGACGGACGCCCCTTAGCCGAGCGTGAGGGCTGCGGCCTCTCGGCGGCACGGGACGAGCGGCGATCTCCGGATCGCCGCTTTCAGAGCCCTAGAGCCAACTCGATCAGCGCATCCAGAAGCGCCTCGTAGCTGAGACCGCTCGCCTGCCAGCACTTCGGGAACATCGAGATGGGCGTGAACCCTGGCATGGTGTTGATCTCGTTGAGCACGAAGCCGTCCGGGGTGAGGAAGAAGTCGACCCTGGCGAGGCCGGCTGCGCCGATCGCCGTGAAGGCGCGGACCGCGAGGTCCTGCATCACCCTGAGCTCCTCGTCGGCGAGCGGGGCCGGGCATACGAGATCGATGCCCGGTGCGTCGAGGTACTTCCCTTCGAAGTCGTAGAACTCGCGACCCGTGATGACGATCTCGCCTGCGACGGAGGCCCTGGGGCTCTCGCCGGGCCGGGCACCGAGCACGCCGAGTTCGACTTCGCGGCCGACGATCGCCGCCTCGAGGAGCACCTTCTGATCCTCGGCGAACGCCCGGCGGAGCGCCGCGGCCAGCTCTGCCGCGACATGCACCTTGCTCACACCCATGCTCGACCCGGCGCGGGCGGGCTTGACGAAGAGCGGGTAGCCGAGCGACTCGGCGGCGGCCTGGGCGGCGAGCGGCGCATCCGCCCATTCCGAGGCCGTGACCGTGTGCGAGGGCGCGACGGGGATGCCGGCGGCGCGGAACATCACTTTGGCGAAGTCCTTGTCCATGCCGAGCGCGCTCGCGAGCACGCCGGAGCCGACATACGGCAGGTCGATGAGCTCGAGGAGGCCCTGGATCGTGCCGTCCTCCCCGAACGGTCCATGCAGAATCGGGAATACGACGTCGACATCGCCGAGCGAAGCCGCCTTCCCGTCCGAGACGACCTTCATCTCGCGGGTCGCGGCGCTCTCGGGCCAGAGCACGCGGGTGCCGTTGTCGAGCACCTCGGGCAGCGCCTCGGGGTCGAGTCTCCAGTCGTCCGGATCGCCGGATGCCAGCACGCAGGCGCCGGCGCGCGTGATGCCGACCGGCACGACCTCGTACTTCTCAGGGTCGAGGGCTGCGAGGATCCCGCCCGCCGTCGCGCAGCTGATGGAATGCTCGCTGGAGCGCCCGCCGAAGAGCAGAACCACCCTGCGTCGTGTCATCGGCAGCTCTCTCCTCCTGCGGAACATCGGTGTCGGTGGTGAGATGGGGGGCGATGTCCTTGGGATCCAGGGTACCGGCGAGCACTTGGCGCACCTGCTCGACGATGGGCATGTCGACGCCCTTCTCGCGCGCCAGGGCCAGGATCGGCTCGACCGAGGCCAGCCCCTCCGCCGTCTGGTTCATCTGCTTGACGACCTCGCCGAGCGCGAGGCCCTGCCCGAGGAGACGACCTGCGGTGTTGTTGCGCGACAGCGGCGACTGGCAGGTCGCGATGAGGTCGCCGAGACCGGCGAGGCCGGAAAGCGTCTGCGCCTCGGCTCCGTAGGCGACCGCGAAGTCGGTCATCTCGGCGAGCCCGCGCGTCATGATCGAGGCCTTGGTGTTCTCGCCGTAGCCCACGCCGTCGACGATGCCGATCGCGACGGCGATGAGGTTCTTCAGCACCCCGCCGAGTTCCGTGCCGATGACGTCGGTGCCGACGAACGTCCGGAAGTACTGGGTGGATGCCGTGACCGCGACCGCTGCCGCCGTCTCGACGCCGGTCGAGGCGACGACCGACGCGGTGGGCTGCTCGCGCGCGATCTCCAGGGCGAGATTCGGACCGGACAACACGGCGATCCGCGTCGGGTCGATCTCGAGCACCTGCTCGACGACCTGGCTCATCCGAAGCCCCGAGCCCTTCTCGACGCCCTTCATAAGGCTGATCACCGGGGCATCCTCGGGCAGGTACGGCAGGACCTCGATGAGGATCTCGCGCAGCTTCTGGCTCGGGACGGAGAGGTAGACCTGCTCCGCCTCGTCGAGCGCCTGGGCGAGGCGCGCTGTGGCGGTGAGCCGCTTCGGCAGGTTGATGCCGGGCAGGTAGTCGGAGTTCCGCTTCGCCTCACGGATCTCGCGCGCCAACTCCGGCCGGCGAGCCCACAGCGTCACGTCGGCGCCGCCATCGGCGAGCACCTTCGCGAAGGTCGTGCCCCAGCTTCCGGCGCCGATGACGGCGACGCGCGCCACGTGCGGCCTACGACTCAAAGCGGCCGTGTTCCTTCTGACCCCGCGCGGTCGGGTCCCATCGGGCGGCCGGCGCCTTCTCGCCGCGCAGCGTCTCGAGCTGTGCGGTGATCGCAGCCATGATGTCTTCCGTCGCCTCGGCGAGCAGGCGCGCGTCGATGTGCTTTCCGGCATACTTCGACAGGTCGACGGGCTCGCCGATGGCGAATGCGATCGGGTGACGCGGGAAGAGCTTGATCGACTTGCCGTAGCGGGCCATGAGTTCCTGAGCGCCCCAGTGCGCGACCGGGATGACCGGGATGCCTTGCTCGAGAGCGATCCGCGCCGCCCCCGGGTTGCCGCGCATCGGCCACATGCCGGGGTCGCGCGTCAGCGAGCCCTCGGGATACACGACGATGATCTGCTGCTTCTCGACGAGCTGGCGCGCGGCGGCGAGCGGCGACTCGTGCTTGGCCACCTCGCGCGGCGCGCGGTGCACCGGGATCTGGCCGGACTTGCGCAGGAACCAGCCGACCACCGGCACGCGGAACAGGCTGTCCTTCGCGAGGAACCGTGGCTGCCGGCCGCGCTGCCACAGCATCATGCCCACGATGACGGGGTCGATCTCGCTGTAATGGTTCGGAGCGACGACGTAGGCGCCTGTCAGCGGCAGCCGTTCGGGATTCCGGACCGTGAACTTCACCGAGAGGCCGAGCAGCGCGAAGCAGGACCCCGCCATGAACCAGAAGACCGACGGCCGGCCGGTCTCTTTACGCGCCACGCCTAACCCTCGAGCACGAAGTCGGCGCCGAGCTGCTGCAGCTTGCCGATGAAGTTCTCGTAGCCGCGGCTGATGATGCCGACGTTGCTCACCCGCGAGGTGCCCTGAGCGCTGAGCGCCGCGATGAGGTGGCTGAAGCCGCCGCGCAGGTCGGGGACCACGATGTCAGCGCCGTGCAGCTCGGTCGGGCCGGAGATGACGGCCGAGTGGTAGAAGTTGCGCTGCCCGAACCGGCACGGGTGGCCGCCCAGGCACTCCTTGTGGATCTGGATGTTGGCGCCCATCTCGTTGAGGGCTTCGGTGAATCCGAAGCGGTTCTCGTACACCGTCTCGTGAACGATCGAGACCCCGTCGGCCTTGGCGAGCGCGACGACGAGCGGCTGCTGCCAGTCGGTCATGAATCCGGGGTGCACATCGGTCTCGATGACGACCGGCTTGAGCTTGCCGCCGGGGTGGTAGAAGCGGATGCCGTCGTCGGCGATGTCGAATGCGCCGCCGATCTTGCGGTACACGTTGAGGAAGGTGAGCATCTCGGGCTGGTGGGCGCCACCGACGAAGATGTCGCCTCCGGTGGCGAGCGCCGCCGCCGCCCACGACGCCGCCTCGTTGCGGTCGAACAGCGCGGTGTGACTGTAGCCGTGGAGGCTCTCGACACCCTCGATGCGGATGACGCGGTCGGTGTCGACCGTGATGATCGCGCCCATCTTCTGGAGGATGTTGACGAGGTCCATGATCTCGGGCTCGATCGCCGCGCCCTTGAGCTCGGTGATGCCCTCGGCCATCGTCGCGGTGAGCAGCACCTGCTCGGTCGCGCCGACGCTCGGGTAGGGCAGTTCGATCTTGGCGCCCCTAAGGCCGGCCGGCGCGGTCATGGCGATGCCGCCCGCTTGCTTGTCGACTATCGCGCCGAACTTGCGCAGCACCTCGAGGTGGTAGTCGATGGGGCGGTCGCCGATGCGGCAGCCGCCGAGGTCGGGGATGAATGCTTCGCCGAGGCGGTGCAGCAGCGGACCGCAGAACAGGATCGGGATGCGGCTGCTGCCGGCGTGCGCGTCGATCTCAGCGAAGTGCGCGCTCTCGATGTTGACCGGGTCGAGGCGGAGCGTCTCGGCGTCGATGTTGTCGACTTTGACGCCGTGGACCTCGAGGAGGCTGCGGACGACCTGCACGTCGGAGATGTCCGGCACCGATCGCAGCTCGCTCGGCGAGTCGCCGAGGAGTGCGGCGACCATGGCCTTGGTGACGAGGTTCTTCGCGCCCTTCACCTGGATGCGCCCGCGCAGCGGAATCCCACCATTGATGGTGATCGCATTGGCGGTGAGACCCACGCGCGCCCCGGAATCCTGAGCGTCCTGGAGGAGAGTGTTCACACTGAACCCTTCGCTAGCGGTCTGTCATACCTGGGCCCTGGCCGGCAGCGTCGTGGGCCGCCAAGCCTCTCTACGGGATTCGAATTCTGAGATCTGCGACTCGTTGCGCAGCGTGAGGCCGATGTCGTCCAGGCCTTCGAGCAGTCGCCACCGAGTGTAATCGTCGATGCCGAAAGTGACGGTGAAGCCCTCGGCGCGTACCTCGCGCGCCTCGAGGTCGACGGTGAGCTCGCGGCCGGGCGCCGCTTCCAGGTATGCCCAGAGCCTCTCGGCATCCGCCTCGCTGATCTGGCCCGTGAGCAGGCCCTGCTTGCCGGAGTTGCCGCGGAAGATGTCGCCGAAGCGCGGCGAGAGGATGACGCGGAAGCCGTAGTCGTGCAGCGCCCACACGGCGTGCTCGCGCGAGGAGCCGATGCCGAAGTCGGGGCCTGCGACGAGGACCCGGGCGCCCTGGTAGGCGGCCTGGTTGAGGATGAAGTCCGGGTCCTGGCGCCAGGCGGAGAACAGCGCGTCGTCGTAGCCCGTCTTGGTGACCCGCTTGAGGAACACGGCGGGGATGATCTGGTCGGTGTCGACGTTGGAGCGTCGGAGCGGCACGGCGACGCCGGTGATCGAAGTGATCTTCTCCATGACTAGTCGGCGTCCTTTCCCGGAACCCGACGAAGCACCGCGTCGTCGGCGCCGACGTTGCGGCGACCATCCACCGGATCGTCGCTTTCAGGTCCAGCGCGCAGATCCCACGGGCTCGAGAGCGTCCCGCGGATCGCGGTCGCCGCGGCGACGAGCGGCGAGACGAGGTGCGTGCGGCCGCCCTTGCCCTGCCTGCCCTCGAAGTTGCGGTTGCTCGTCGAGGCGCACCGTTCGCCCGGAGCGAGCTGGTCGGGGTTCATGCCGAGGCACATCGAGCAGCCGGCGAAGCGCCATTCGGCGCCGAAGTCCTCGAAGACCCTGTCGAGGCCCTCGGCCTCGGCCTGGATGCGCACCCGCGCGCTGCCGGGGACGACCATGACGCGCACCCCGTCGGCCTTCTTCTTGCCCTTGACGATGGAAGCGAAGGCGCGGAGATCCTCGATGCGGCTGTTCGTGCAGGAGCCCATGAAGACCGCGTCGACCTTGATGTCCTTGAGCCGGGTGCCCGCCGTGAGGTCCATGTACTCGAGAGCGCGCTCGGCAGCGGCGCGGTCGTTGGGGTCGGCGTAGCTCGCCGGGTCGGGCACCGCGTCGCTGAGGGAGACGCCCTGGCCGGGGTTGGTGCCCCAGGTCACGAAGGGCTCCAGCGTGTCGGCGTCGATGTCGACCACGGCGTCGAAGACCGCATCCTCGTCGGTGACGAGAGTCGTCCAATAGGCGAGCGCGGCATCCCAGTCGGCGCCCGCCGGGGCGTGCGGACGGCCCTTGAGGTAGGCGAAGGTCGTTTCGTCGGGCGCGACCATGCCGGCGCGGGCGCCGGCCTCGATCGACATGTTGCAGATCGTCATGCGGCCCTCCATCGAGAGGGCGCGGATGGCGCTGCCGCGGTATTCGAGCACATAGCCCTGGCCGCCGCCGGTGCCGATCTTGGCGATGATGGCGAGGATGATGTCCTTCGCGGTCACGCCCGGCCGCAGCGCACCTTCGACGTTGATCGCCATGGTCTTGAACGGGGCGAGCGGCAGCGTCTGCGTGGCGAGCACGTGCTCGACCTCGCTCGTGCCGATGCCGAAGGCCATCGCGCCGAACGCGCCGTGGGTCGAGGTGTGGGAGTCGCCACAGACGACGGTGATGCCGGGCATCGTGAGGCCGAGCTGCGGGCCGACGACGTGGACGATGCCCTGCTCGATGTCGCCGAGGGAGTGTAGGCGGATGCCGAACTCCTCGGCGTTCCTCCGCAGCGTGTCGATCTGGGTGCGGCTCGTGAGGTCCGCGATGGGCAGATTGATGCCGAGCGTCGGAGTGTTGTGGTCCTCGGTCGCGATGGTGAGGTCGGGGCGCCGCACCGGCCGACCGGCCTGGCGCAGGCCGTCGAAGGCCTGCGGGCTTGTGACCTCGTGCACGAGGTGGAGGTCGATGTAGACGAGGTCCGGCTCGCCGTTCTCGCCGGCGACGACGAGGTGGTCGCGCCAGACCTTTTCAGCGAGCGTCAGCGGCTTCGTTGCAGCGGAAGTAACAGCGGGCATAACCCCCGAGTCTACGTCGCGCGATGCGCCGTCACTGGAAGGTCGCCGAGCATCAGCACCGCGCCGGACTCGACGTGCGCGGTCTGGTTCGCCACCAGTTCGACCGGCTCGGCTGCGGGATTGCTCAGCAGCGTGCCGTTCGTCGAGCCGAGGTCGGCGACGGTGAGGGTCTCCCCTGCCGGATCGACGGTGAGGGCGGCATGGGTCTTGGACGCCGAGCGGGTGGCATCGGGCAGGCGGATGAGTCGGGCCCCGAGGCGTCCCTGCTGAACAACGGGTTTGCGGCCGACGAGGGTGATACCGGATGCGAGCGGAATCCGCGTGCCGTCGGGCAACTCGAGGCGCCAACCGGCGCGGCGGGCTGCGAGGAGAGTCTCATCGACTTCTCCCCGGTCGCTCGGTGCGTGCGAAGCATCGTTCCGCTGCGCGGCGTCGGCGCTGTCCGACGACCGGGTTCCCAGCGTCGCCCCGCACTCCGTGCAGAACCGCCCGTCGCCGCTCGCGCCGCACCGTGAGCACTCCATCGCCCGCTCCCCCTCCGTTGCACGTGGGCGCCACGCTAGCGAAAACCGCCGCCCCGGCCGCCGCCCGTCGGTGCGCCTCGGGATAACTCGCTCGGGTCTGATCGCTACACGATGACTGGTAACCACACAGTAGGGCAGGTCAACCCCGACAAGGCGTGTCGTCACTACTCGGTGACCGATAACACCACGTCCCAGAACTTGACCGATCTGGCACGAAATTACGGGCGCGTCAAGTAGAGGATTCCCTGGATGAGCGCCTGCCGGAACGTCAAAAGCTGTCCTCGGTTGGCCGTCAACTCCGGTTGACCTGATAGATGGCGGTCGTCGCCTGCTGACCGGCAGCGGGCCGCTCGGTGACGGCGATGGCATCTCCCCAAAGACCGATAACAGCAATTTGGTGATCGAACCAACCGGGCCCCGTCGACGTAGCTTGACCTATCTGCTTGCCAGTCGCCGGGTCGAGCACGACAATGGCGTTCCCCGCCGGATAGGAGATAGCCACACCGTCTCCGTCCGCGTAGAGCAGGTCGCCATACGCCTTAGGCGCCGACCAGAGTTTCTTGCCTGTCGTGAGGTCAAAGGCGACGATGTCGTCACTGTCGCCAGTGATCAAGCTGTTGCCCACGTGGTACGCCGACCCGAAGGTGACGGTTTCCTGTCTCCCGATGTCTAGGTGCGCGCCCAGCCTCAGCGCGCCGGATGAGAAGTCGGCAACGACCGTGCTGACGTCATCCGTGAAGTTGCCCTCATCGTCGGTGTTGCCGTAACCGTCCGCCCCGTTGCAGGCCACTTCGTTGCCGCCGTCGGCGAGAAGAAGTGGGTCCACGGACGCGAACTTGAGTCCCCGGTCTGGTAGATCGGCGGAGAGGTTACCTAGATATGGCAATTGGGTGCTGTCGCAGACGCGGGGAATCGACGCCACCGGGGCGCCGTTGGCGGAGCTGACGAGCATGACTGGCGATGAGCCTCCGGCCGGCAATGGCGCCCCGGTAGACGGGCCAAGCACGATGTACTGCGCGGTGACCGCGACGATGCCGAAACCGTAGTCACTGGCATCTGTGGGTGCCAGCTCTGAGAGCGACTTGCTCCAAAGGGACCGGCCGCTTGCGGGATCCAGCCTTGTCAGGGTCCGAACCTTCTTAGTTGTATCGACGTAGATGGCAGCGAGCACGCCACCCCCGGCCGTGACATAGGTGTACCTGGGGGCATCGGTCGCCGGATATGTCGGAGTCGGCGCCGGGGCGAGCGTCCACTCAGCCAGGCGTCCTTCCGAGTCGAGCAAGGTCAGCCCGCCCAGCGCATCGCTGGCTGCGCTGTCATCTGATATCCCCGCAAGGAACCAGCCGCAGCCAGCGTCACCGTCAAAGCCGTTGCCAAGTGTTATTGCGAGCTCTGCGACCGGCGGGATTCCATTTAGTCCGGCCTGAACGCCAGCCCCGCAACTGGCCGACTCATCTGAAGAACTGCCGGTGCAGCCTGCGAGGCTGAAGAGGGCGGGAAGTAGCGGGGCGGCAACGAATGCTGCAAAGACGCGCGGGTAGCTCACACCGATGACTGTAAGACACGCCTTGGCTTGGCATTCCCGGTCGTCCTTTAATAGCCAGTCCTCAGTTGTTGCACTGCGTACGACACGTTCCCCGTCAGGGTTGTCGACTGAGCAAGCTACGTTGCCCATGATCGTAGCCCCCCCCCGGTCATCGTCGGCGTCGATCATCGACCCCTGAGCTGGGTTCGCCGCGAACGGCTCGGAGGTCACTGCCGCGGGGCGAATCCACAGGCGCTATAGAGAGGTCGCGAGCCGTACAATCGCAGTGTTCCGGGTGCCCGCACCACCCTGTCCGGGAGGAATGGGGTGCCGTCGTGCCACGACTCGACTTCCTCGACCGCTTCCGCCCGGTCGGCACCCCCGGCCCCGCTGGTCCGGTCGGCATCCCGACGAACGAGGCGACCGGTCCCGCGGCGGAGCTCGCCCCGGTGTTCGCCGCCCTCATCGCCACCTTCGCGACGAACGAGCAACTCGTCGCCGATGCCCGGACCGCGGGCGCCGCGCGCATCGAGGCGGCGCGGCGACAGGCCGCCGGCCTCGTCGCAGCGGCGCAGCAGGACGCGCCGGCCGCCCGTGCCGACGCGGCCGCACGCGTTGTCGAGCAGGCGGATCGGAACGCGGTAGCCGAACTCGCCGCTGCGCAGGACGAGGCCGGGCGAATCACCGCAGCGGCCGCCGCCCGGCGCGACCGGCTCGTCGCGCGCGCCGTCGCGCACCTCCTCGGCGGCGCGGCATGA
>NZ_DAIEII010000060.1:0-6189 GCF_027352875.1 Gryllotalpicola sp. | reverse complement strand
GAGCGCTCGCTTCGCGTGCTGGATGGCGCGGTCGCCGTCTTCGACGGCAAGGAGGGCGTGGAACCCCAGTCCGAGACCGTGTGGCGTCAGGCCGACAAGTACGACGTGCCGCGCATCTGCTTCGTCAACAAGATGGACAAGCTCGGCGCCGACTTCTACTACACGGTCGACACCATCGTCAACCGCCTGGGCGCCAAGCCGCTGGTGATCCAGCTCCCGATCGGCGTCGAGAACACTTTCGTCGGTGTCGTCGACCTCGTTGAGATGTGCGCGCTGGTGTGGCCGGGCGACTCCAAGGGCGATGTGACCATGGGGGCCAAGTACGAGGTCCAGGAGATCCCCGTGGACCTCCAGGCCAAGGCTGACGAGTACCGCGCGATCCTGCTCGAGACCGTCGCCGAGACGAGCGACGAGCTGCTCGAGAAGTACTTCGCGGGCGAAGAGCTCTCGGTCGCGGAGATCAAGGCCGCCATCCGCAAGCTCACCGTCAACAGCGAGATCTATCCGGTGCTGTGCGGTAGCGCGTTCAAGAACCGCGGCGTGCAGCCGATGCTCGACGCGGTGGTCGACTACCTGCCGTCGCCGCTCGACGTGCCGGCGATCGAGGCCCACGACGTCCGCGACGAGGAGCAGGTCATCCTCCGCCACGCCGACGCCAAGGAGCCCTTCACCGCGCTCGCGTTCAAGGTCGCCGTGCACCCGTTCTTCGGCCGCCTCACCTACGTTCGCGTGTACTCGGGCCAGATCGATTCGGGCGCCCAGGTCATCAACTCGTCCAAGGGCAAGAAGGAGCGCATCGGCAAGATCTTCCAGATGCACTCGAATAAAGAGAACCCGGTCGACAACGTCACTGCGGGCCATATCTACGCGGTCATCGGTCTCAAGGACACGACGACCGGCGACACGCTCTGCGACCCCAACCACCAGGTGGTCCTGGAGTCGATGACCTTCCCCGAGCCCGTCATCGAGGTCGCCATCGAGCCGAAGACCAAGGCCGACCAGGAGAAGCTGGGGACCGCCATCCAGAAGCTCGCCGAGGAGGACCCGACCTTCCGCACCGAGCAGAACCAGGAGACGGGCCAGACCGTCATCAAGGGCATGGGCGAGTTGCATCTCGACATCCTGGTCGACCGGATGCGCCGCGAGTTCAACGTCGAGGCGAACGTCGGCAAGCCCCAGGTGGCCTACCGCGAGACGATCCGCCGCGAGGTCGACAAGTACGACTACACCCACAAGAAGCAGACGGGCGGCTCCGGCCAGTTCGCCAAGGTGCAGATCAAACTCGAGCCGATCGAGGTCACGGCCGAGAAGTCGTACGAGTTCGTCAACGCTGTCACGGGCGGCCGCGTGCCGCGCGAGTACATCCCGTCGGTGGATGCCGGCATCCAGGACGCGATGCAGGTCGGCGTCCTCGCTGGCTTCCCGACAGTGGGCGTCCGGGCGACGCTGCTCGATGGCGCCTACCACGAGGTCGACTCGTCTGAAATGGCGTTCAAGATCGCCGGCTCGATGGCGTACAAGGAGGCGGCGCGCAAGGCGACCCCCGTGCTCCTCGAGCCCCTCATGAGCGTCGAGGTCCGCACCCCCGAGGAGTACATGGGCGACGTCATCGGCGACCTCAACTCCCGTCGCGGTCAGATCCAGTCGATGGAGGACGCGAGCGGCGTCAAAGTCGTGCGCGCCCTCGTCCCCCTGTCGGAGATGTTCGGCTACATCGGCGACCTGAGGTCCAAGACCTCGGGTCGGGCGGTGTACTCGATGACCTTCGAGAGCTACGCCGAGGTGCCGAAGAGCGTCTCCGACGAGATCGTCCAGAAGGCCAAGGGCGAGTGAGTCCAGTCGACTCACTCGCCGACCCCGGGGGCGCGAAGCGGCGCCGGGGTCGGGAGGCCCCGCCCAAATAGTCCGGGTGAAACACGCCCGGCAATATCCCGTAACATGAACCAGTAATCCCCGTAGAAATCCGCGGCGGTGAAGTCCGCCCGCATCTACCTGAGAGTCCCGAGGAGGACCCACAGTGGCCAAGGCCAAGTTCGAGCGGACCAAACCGCACGTCAACATCGGAACGATCGGTCACGTCGACCACGGCAAGACCACGCTGACCGCCGCGATCTCGAAGGTGCTGTCCGAGAAATACCCGTCGGCCGTGAACGTCGCCCGCGACTTCTCGTCGATCGACTCGGCGCCGGAAGAGCGCCAGCGCGGCATCACGATCAATATCTCGCACGTCGAGTACGAGACGCCGAAGCGCCATTACGCGCACGTCGACGCCCCTGGTCACGCCGACTACATCAAGAACATGATCACCGGTGCCGCCCAGATGGACGGCGCGATCCTCGTGGTCGCCGCCACCGACGGCCCGATGGCCCAGACCCGCGAGCATGTGCTGCTCGCCAAGCAGGTCGGCGTCCCGTACCTGCTCGTCGCGCTGAACAAGGCCGACGTCGTCGACGACGAGGAGATCCTGGAGCTCGTCGAGCTCGAGGTCCGCGAGCTGCTCTCGAGCCAGGGCTTCGACGGCGACAACGCTCCGGTCATCCGCGTCTCGGGTCTCAAGGCTCTTGAAGGCGACCCGAAGTGGGTCCAGTCGATCCTCGACCTCATGGAAGCCGTCGACGAGTCGATCCCCGACCCGGTGCGCGACCGCGACAAGCCGTTCCTCATGCCCATCGAGGACGTCTTCACCATCACTGGTCGCGGGACCGTCGTCACCGGCCGTGCCGAGCGCGGCACGCTGCCCCTCAACTCCGAGGTCGAGATCGTCGGCATCCGCCCGACGCAGAAGACCACGGTCACCGGTATCGAGATGTTCCACAAGCAGCTCGACGAGGCGTGGGCCGGCGAGAACTGCGGTCTGCTGCTCCGCGGCACCAAGCGCGAGGACGTCGAACGCGGCCAGGTCGTTGTGAAGCCGGGTTCGGTCACGCCGCACACCGTGTTCGAGGGCACCGCGTACATCCTGTCCAAGGACGAGGGCGGCCGCCACAACCCCTTCTTCACGAACTACCGCCCGCAGTTCTACTTCCGCACGACGGACGTCACTGGCGTCATCACCCTGCCCGAGGGCACCGAGATGGTCATGCCCGGTGACACCACCGAACTGCACGTCGAACTGATCCAGCCGATCGCTATGGAAGACGGCCTCGGCTTCGCGATCCGCGAAGGCGGCCGCACCGTCGGCGCCGGCACGGTGACCAAGATCATCAAGTGACTGGCCGCTGAAAGCGGCGGTCCAGTGGACCGCCGTGTGGCGATGTCACCACCGAAGGCGGGCTGGTCCACCACCTGAAAAGGGGCCGGGATTGATCGAGTCCCGGCCCCTTTCTCGTTTCCTCGAACTTCGGGGTGACCGAAACGCCGACGATTGCCATCGTGCCGTGCGGGCTTATCGAGGAGGATGAGTCGATGACGTCGAACACCGTGACCCAGGACATTCGGGTCGACACCGGCGCGCTCACGCTCGTGGGCGACGCCTGGCATCCTGCCGGGTCGAGCCGCGGGGCGGTGCTGCTGCTGCACGGCGGCGGCCAGCGGAGGTATTCGTGGCGCAACACGGGGTCGCGGCTGGCGACGGTCGGCTGGACGGCCTATGCGTTCGACGCCCGCGGCCACGGCGACAGTGACCGCGCGCCCGATGGCGACTACTCTGCGACGGGGCTCGTCGACGACGCCGTCCACCTCGTCGACTGGATCGGCGAGAAGCCCGTGATGGTCGGCGCCTCGATGGGCGGCTTGACCGCCCTGCTGGCCGAGGGCGAGCGGGGGAATGTCGCGCGGGCGCTCGTGCTCGTCGACGTCGTCGCGCACATGGAGCCGGTGGGGATCGCCCACATCCAGTCGTTCATGGCGAGCGCGCCGGACGGCTTCGCTTCGCTCGAGGAGGCGGCGGACGCGATCGCTGCGTACAACCCGCACCGCCCGCGGCCGCGTTCCGTGGAGGGGCTGCGCAAGAACCTCCGGCTCGAGGATGACGGCCGCTGGCACTGGCACTGGGATCCGGCCTTCCTGCGCGCGGGCAGCGAGCCGGAGCGCGAGGCGCGTCCGGACCGCACCGTCGCCGCGGCGCGGCGCATCACGGTCCCCACTCTGCTGGTCCGTGGCGCCGACTCGGACGTCGTCAGCGAGGGCGGTGCCCGCGAGATGCAGGAGCTCATCCGGCACGCGGAGGTGGTCGAGGTGCCCGCGGCCGGTCACATGATCGCCGGCGATGACAACGACGTCTTCACCGAGCGCCTCAGCGGTTTTCTCGATGAACTCGGCTGAGCGGCGGGGCCTTCGGGCCGCGCCCGGCCGTGTTGCCTAGACTCGGAGGCGTGACCGAAACGCCGGCGATCGCCACCGCACCCCGGCCCCGGACCATCCGGCCCCAGCATGTCGCGCCGGTCGCGCTGAGCGCTGTCGCGGCGGCAACCGGTGGGGTGCTCGTCGGTTCTGACGACGCGGTGACGGGTGTCACACTCGCCTCGCTCGACGTGCGCCCGGGCGATCTGTTCGTCGGCATCCGCGGTGCGAAGCAGCACGGCGCGGCGTTCTCGGCCGACGCCGCCGAACGCGGCGCCATCGCGGTGCTGACGGATTCCGAGGGCGCCGCCTATGCGCAGGCCGCCGGTCTGCCGGCCATCGTCGTGGCATCCCCGCGCGAGGTCCTCGGCGCCGCCTCCGCACTGGTGTACGCCTTCGAGGAAGGGCACCCCGCGCTCTTCGCCGTGACGGGCACGAACGGCAAGACGAGCACCGTCCACCTCCTCGAGGGCATCGCCGCGGCGCTCGGCGAGACGACCGGCCTCAGCTCGACCGCAGAGCGCCGCATCGCGGGCTCGGTCGAGGTCTCGGGGCTGACTACGCCTGAGGCGTCCGATATGCACGCGCTCATCGCCGCGATGCGCGAGCAGAGCGTGACGGTCGCCGCGATCGAGGTGTCGGCGCAGGCGCTGAGCCGCCACCGCGTCGACGGCATCCGTTTCGATGTCGCAGGATTCACGAACCTCAGCCACGACCACTTCGACGACTACGGCGACTTCGAGGTCTACTTCGCGCAGAAGGCGCTGCTCTTCACCCCCGAACGTGCCCGCACGGGGGTCGTCTCGCTCGATTCGAAATGGGGTGCGCAGATCGTGGCCCGCGCCGGCGTCCCGACGACGACGATCGCCTCGCTTCCTGACGTCGGGGCCGACTGGCGGGTGACCACGCTCGAAGTCGCGCGCGAAGGCACCCGGTTCCGCCTCGTCGGCCCCGCCGGAGAGAGCCTGGAGACCGCCATCCCGGCGATCGGCGCGCACCACGCCGCCAACGCCGGTCTCGCCATCGTCATGCTCGTCGCGGGTGGCATCCCGTTCCCGCGCATCGCGGCGGCGATCGGCGGCGGCCGGGAGCTTCCGCCACTGCCGGGGCGCACCGAGAACGTCGCCGGCCCGGGTGCGCCCGCGGTCTTCGTCGACTTCGGCCACAGCCCGGATGCCTTCGCCAAGACGCTCGACGCGGTGCGCGAGGTCACCGCGGGCAAGGTCATCATGGTCTTCGGCGCCGACGGCGACCGCGACAAGACGAAGCGCGCCGACATGGCCGCCGAGGCGGTGCGCCGCAGCGACATCCTCGTCATCACCGACCACCATCCGCGCTTCGAGGATCCGGCGGCGATCCGCAAAGCCCTGGTTCTCGGCGCGATCGAAGCCCGACCGGATGCCGAGATCCACGTCGTCTCGCCGCCGCCCCGGGCGATCCGGGTCGCCGTGAGTCTCGCCGGTCCCGACGACTCGATCCTGTGGGCAGGCCCGGGCCATCAGAACTACCGCGAGATCGAGGGCGTGAAGACCGCCTACTCCGCCCGCGAGGAGGCCCGCCAGGCTCTGGAAGAGCACGGCTACATGGCCAAAAGATGACTCTGCGAACAACGACGCGGTTCGTGACTCGCTCCAGGTAATGGTGCGGCTTCGTCGCCTCACGGTGGTCACCGCCTGCCCAGGCAGACTGCGGTGCGCCGGGCAGGGGCCGACGCACACGACAACCGCCGACACGCCCGAGTTGCACGCACCCATTTCAGTCGCGTAGGCTTATACGGTTCAACACTCCGGCCTTCGAGTCGGATCACTGCCAGGCAGTGCATAGCCCTTCCTTCTTCGGAGTCAGGCTAGGCCGCAGGCAGCAGGACATCGCTCAAGCCGACATCAGATCGAGCGCAGGTGATCTGCG
>NZ_DAIEII010000042.1:0-2270 GCF_027352875.1 Gryllotalpicola sp. | reverse complement strand
GCATGAGAGTGCCGCCCTCGAGCAAGAGCGCCTGTCTCGTGAGGGTGGAGACAGCCTGCAGGTTGTGGCTGACGAACAGCACGGTGCGGCCGCCGCGGGCCACGTCGCCCATCTTGTTGAGGCACTTCTTCTGGAACTCGGTATCGCGGCCAGCGCTGCCGTCGCGCTCGTCCTGTGCGTGACGGGCGCGCTCTATTTTCGCAGCGTGGAGCGGGAGTTCGCCGATGTGGTGTGAGCCGGCCGCGTCCTGCTCCGGGGCGCCGCGATGAGCGCTCCGGCGATCCGCGTCGAGGGGCTCGGCAAGCGCTACCGCATCGGCGAGCGGGTGCGCTACAAGTCGCTGCGCGAGAGCGTGTCGAACGTGGCCCGCCGGGCGCTGCGCGGTGAGCGCCGCCCGCACGAGACGATCTGGGCGCTCAAGGACGTCTCGTTCGAGGTTCAGCCCGGCGAGGTCGTCGGCGTGATCGGCCGCAACGGCGCCGGCAAGAGCACCCTGCTCAAGATCCTGTCGCGCATCACCGAGCCGACCGAGGGCCGCGTCGAGCTGCACGGCCGCGTCGGGAGCCTCCTCGAGGTCGGCACCGGCTTCCACCAGGAACTCACGGGCCGCGAGAATATCTACTTGAACGGCGCCATCCTCGGCATGAAGCGCGCCGAGATCGAGCGCAAGTTCGACGAGATCGTGGCGTTCGCGGAAATCGAGCGGTTCCTCGACACCCCCGTCAAGCACTACTCCACCGGCATGTACCTCCGCCTCGCCTTCGCCGTCGCCGCCCACCTCGAGCCCGAGATCCTCCTCGTCGACGAGGTCCTCGCCGTCGGCGACTCCGGGTTTCAAACGAAGTGCATGGGGAAGATGGAGGAAGTCGGCAAAGGTGGGAGAACGGTGATCTTCGTTTCGCACAACATGGCCGCTGTAAGCCGGTTGTGCCAGCGTGCGGTGCTGCTAGGCGAGGGGCGCGTCTTCCTCGACGGGCCGCCCGAGGAGGTTCTCGCGACCTACCTCCGATCAGACCTCGGTCCGAGCTCGAGCCGGACGTGGCCCGACGGCGCGACCGCCCCTGGGAACGACGTCGTCCGCCTGCGCGGCGTGCGGGTGCAGACACGCCGCGGACCGGTTACCGACTCGGCCGGCATTGCCGAGGAGGTGGGCGTCGAAATCGAGTACGAGGTACTGGCGCCCGGCCATATCCTGGTTCCCAACCTACACTTCTTCAACGAGCAGGGCACTTACGCCTTCGTCGTCCACGACTCTGACCCAGCGTGGTGCCGGCGCCCCCGCCCAGTCGGAAGGTTCTTTTCGACAGCCTGGATTCCTGCCAACTACTTGGCCGAAGGGACGCTGATTGTGGGCGCGGCGATCAGCACGCACAGCCCCCTCGTCATCCACGTGTACGAGCGGGACGCAGTCGCGTTCAATGTCGCTGACTCGTTCGACGGCACGACCGCGCGCGGCGACTACGTCGGATACATGCCCGGGGTTGTGCGGCCTTTGGTACCCTGGGAAACGCGCATCGTGGGTCCGCTTCCGATTGTGGCTCCGGCGCGCAAGGAGAAAGAGTCATGAAGGTAGTGATACTCGCCGGCGGCCTCGGGACGCGTCTCGCCGAGGAGACAGAGCTAAGGCCGAAACCGGCGCTGGAGCTGGGTGAGCAGCCGATCCTCTGGCACATTATGAAGTATTACGCACACTTCGGCTTCCACGAGTTTCTTGTAGCCCTGGGGTACAAGGGTGACGTGATTAAGCGGTACTTCATTGACTATCACACGCTGCGCGGCAACGTCAGCGTCGACCTCGGCAGCGGTACCCTCCGGCGCCACGGGCCGAGCAGCGACGATTGGACCGTGCACCTGATCGAGACCGGCCAGGAGACCTCGACGGGAGGTCGGCTGAAGAGACTTGAGGCCTTGCTGCGGGACGAGACGTTCATGCTCACATACGGCGACGGCGTCAGCAACGTGGACCTCGGCGAGCTGCTCCGCTTCCACCGCTCGCTCGGCCGCATCGCCACCGTGACCGCAGTGCGGCCACCGGCCCGCTTCGGCGAGCTCGTGTTCGACGGCGACCTCGTCACGTACTTCACGGAGAAGCCGCAGATCGGGGAGGGCTGGATCAACGGTGGCTTCATGGTGCTCGAGCCCGCCGTGTTCGACTACATCAGCGACGACGCCACCAGCCTCGAGGCCGACACGCTCGCGCGCCTCGCCGCCGACCGCCAGCTCGCGGCGTACCGCCACGACGGGTTCTGGCAGTGCATGGACACGCTGCG
>NZ_DAIEII010000039.1:0-33129 GCF_027352875.1 Gryllotalpicola sp. | reverse complement strand
CGCAGCAGCGCGGCGTGCGCGCGCAGCAGCGCGGCGACCGGTGCGCCGGTGTCGCGGGCGACCGCCAGGGCCTCGGCGAGCGCGGCCTGTTCGGCGGGACCCGGGGGGCGGGCGGATTCCGCGAGCGCGCAGGCGCGATCTCGGCGCCTTCGACTGGGGCGTTCCTCTCGGCGCGGATTCCGCGAGCGCGCAGGCGCGATCGAGCGCGGCTCCCCCGCCCATCGCCATCGCGACGAGCTCGAGCGCGAAGCCCGGCGCCGAGTCGACCGGCTGGGCGCGCGCCAGCAGCGCGGCGCTCCATCGCCAGGACGCGGACATGAGCCCGGCCCCGAGCACGAGGCAGGCCCAGCCCGTCGGGCGGGCGAACAGCACACCGAAGGTGTCGAAGCCGAGGCACGCGCCGAGGAGCAGTCCGACGAGCGGCAGGAAGCCGACGAGCCGCACGGTCGCCTTCGGCCCCGCGAACGCGATCCGCACCTCGCGACGCGCGGCGTCGGCGGCGTCGAGCGTCTCCGCGAGCCGCGCCAGGGCCGCGGACAGCGGTGCGCCGCTTTCGCGGGCGACGCGCAGCGCGGCATCCGCGAGGTCGTGTTCGGGGCCGATCGGCAGCGCGCCGGCGTGGGCGACGGCGACGGGCAGCGGCACCCCGGCCGACACGAGTGCGCCGAGGGTGCGGCAGGCGGCGGCGACGGCGGTCATGCGGCGCTCCGCAGGTCTGCGGCGGCGAGCTCGTCGATCTCGAGGCGCTCCCCCGCGACGAGCCGGGCGAGGCCGGTGACCCGCCGCGCGCCGTCGGTGCGTGCGACGTGCACGACGAGGTCGATGGCGCTGCCCGCCTGGCGGGCGAGCGCTGGCATGTCGAGGCCGGCGAGCGCCCCGAGCGCTTCGAGGCGGGCGGGCACGTCGGCGAGCGAGTTGGCGTGCAGCGTCCCGCCGCCGGAATGCCCGGTGTTGAGCGCGACGAGGAGGTCGCGCACCTCGGCACCGCGCACCTCGCCCACGACGAGCCGATCGGGCCGCATCCGCAGCGCCTCGCGCACGAGCCGGTCCAGGCCGATCGCGCCGGCGCCCTCCACGTTCGCCTGCCGGGCCTGCAAGGCGACGACGTGCGGATGGCGCACCCGCAGTTCCGCGACGTCCTCGACGAGGACGAGGCGCTCCGCCGCCGGGGCGAGGCCGAGCAGCGCGCCGAGCAGGGTGCTCTTGCCGCTGCCGGCCGCTCCGGTGACGAGCACGCTGCGGCGCTCGGCGATGGCGGCGCGCAGCGGCCGCTCGAACGCCCCTGGCATCCCCGTGGCGACGAGCGCGTCGAACGACCAGGCGCGGCTCGGTGCCCGGATCGAGAGGAGCGTCCCCGACGCCGAGACCGGTGCGAGGACGGCGTGCACCCGCTCGCCGGTCGGCAGCACCGCGTCGACGCACGGGCTCGCCTCGTCGAGGTGCCGGCCGCCGAGCGCGATGAGCCGTACGGCGAGCGCGCGCACGCCGGCCTCGTCGAGCTGCCACGCGGTGTCGCGGCGCAGCCCGAAGCCGCTGTCGGTCCAGAGCCCGGCCGAGCCGTTGACGACGACGTCGGTGACGCCGGGATTCCGCAGCCTCGCCTGCAGCGCGTCGACGGCCGCGTCCGCACGGTCGTCGAACAGGGCCAGCGGCGCGCTCGGCGGCGCAGCGCGGCCGCGTGCGGAGAGCAGGGGAAACGGGAACACGGCCCGGACGGTAGGCGGCGCCTCACGGAACCCGCCCGTCGCAGCACTGTCTGCTCGCACCGCCGAGCCGGGATGCCGAGATGTGGAGGACGAGGCCATCGTCCGCGCCGCGTGGGCGACCCCCTTCGCTAAAAACAACAGGGGTCGTTAAAAACGAATGGTCGTTAGAAAATAATGGTCGTTAAAAAAGAGGGGGGCCGCACCGGTTGGGGGAACTGGTGCGGCCTCGGTGGCGCCCGATTGGGGGGAATCTGCGCGCCACAAGCCAGAATTTCTTCGGCCGGTTGACAGTGTATTCCCGAATGCGGCGGGCGCAATGGGTGGAATTGCCGCAGTATGGTCGTGTTTCGGGAATCCCCCACCCGGCTCGCGCAAAGGAACGTCATGGCTGACACGATCGAGAACCTGCTGCATGAGGCCAGGCGGTTTCCGCCGTCGGCGGAGTTCGCGGCGAACGCGGTGGCGACCGCGGAGCTGTACGAGCGCGCGGGCGAGGATCGGCTGGGCTTCTGGGCGGACCAGGCCAGGGAGCTGCTGCACTGGCACACCCCCTTCGCGCACACGCTGGACTGGTCGAATCCGCCGTTCGCGAAGTGGTTCGCCGACGGCGAGCTCAACGTGGCGTTCAACTGCCTGGACCGGCATGTGCTGGCCGGTCTCGGCGACCGGGTGGCGATCCACTTCGAGGGCGAGCCGGGCGACAGCCGCGCGATCACGTACGCCGAGCTGCTCGTCGAGGTGAAGAAGGCGGCGAACCTGCTCACCGCGCTGGGGGTGGGCGCCGGCGACCGGGTGGCGATCTACCTGCCGATGATCCCGGAGGCGGTCGTCGCGATGCTGGCGTGCGCGCGCATCGGGGCGGTGCACTCGGTCGTCTTCGGCGGGTTCTCGTCCGATTCGCTGCGCTCGCGGATCGACGACGCCGCCGCGAAGCTCGTCATCACGGCCGACGGCGGATTCCGGCGCGGCAAGGTCTCCCCGCTCAAGCCCGCGGTCGACGAAGCCCTCCAGGATGGCGCGCACACGGTCGAGCATGTGCTCGTGGTCCGCCGCGGCGGCAATGACGTCGCCTGGACGACGGGCCGCGACCTGTGGTGGCATGACGAGCTCGCGCAGGTCTCCGATGAGCATGAGGCGAAGCCGTTCCCCGCGGAGAATCCGCTGTTCATCCTCTACACCTCCGGCTCGACGGGGAAGCCGAAGGGCATCCTGCACACCACCGGCGGCTACCTCACCCAGGCCGCGTACACGCACCGGAACGTCTTCGACCTCAAGCCGGAGACGGACGTGTACTGGTGCACCGCCGACATCGGCTGGATCACCGGGCACTCCTACGTCGTCTACGGGCCGCTTGCGAACGGGGCCACGCAGGTGCTCTACGAGGGCACGCCGGATTACCCGGCACTGGGCCGGTGGTGGGACGTGGTCGCCAAATACGGCGTCACGATCCTCTACACCGCCCCGACCGCGGTGCGCTCGTTCATGAAGCAGGGCCGTCACATCCCCGAGGACCGCGACCTGTCCTCGCTGCGTCTGCTCGGGAGCGTGGGCGAGCCCATCAACCCGGAGGCGTGGATCTGGTACCGCGAGGTCATCGGCGCCGACACCGCCCCGGTCGTCGACACCTGGTGGCAGACCGAGACCGGCGGCATCATGATCTCCGCCCTGCCCGGGGTCACCACGCTCAAGCCCGGCAGCGCCCAGGTGGCGCTTCCCGGCATCGAGGTCGACATCGTCGCCGAGGACGGCGCCTCCGTCGGCGCGGACGAGGGCGGATTGCTCGTCATCACCGAGCCCTGGCCGGCCATGGCCCGCGGCATCTGGGGCGACCCCGACCGGTTCGTCTCCACCTACTGGGAGCAGTTCGCCACGCAGGGCTGGTACTTCGCCGGCGACGGGGCCCGCCGCGACAAGGACAACGAGATCTGGCTCCTCGGCCGAGTCGACGACGTCATGAACGTGAGCGGCCACCGGCTCTCCACCGCCGAGATCGAGTCCGCGCTCGTCTCCCACCCCCTCACCGCCGAGGCGGCCGTCGTCGGAGCCGCCGACGAGACCACCGGCCAGGCCATCGTGGCGTTCGTCATCATCAAGGACTCGCAAGTGGATGCCGCCGCGGCCGAGGACGCCGCCGAGATCCTCCGCCAGCACGTCGCCAAGCAGATCGGCGCCATCGCCCGCCCCCGCCAGGTCTTCATCGTCGCGGAACTGCCCAAGACCCGCTCCGGCAAGATCATGCGCCGCCTCCTGCGCGACGTCGCCGAGGGCCGCGAGATCGGCGACACCACCACCCTCGCCGACACCCAGGTCATGAGCATCATCGCCAGCACGATGAAATAGGGCAGCCGGCTTCCGCTCGCTGCGGGCGCGGAGGGCCCGCTACGCGACCTCGAGGACGAGCTCGACCTCGACGGGCGAATCCAGCGGCAGCACCGCGACGCCGACGGCGGAGCGGGCATGGCGCCCGGCATCCTCGAACACCTCGGCGAGCAGCTCGGACGCGCCATTGGCGACCCCCGGCTGCCCGGTGAACGACGGGTCGGATGCCACGAACACCACGACCTTGACGACGCGCACCACCGCGTCCAGCGGGACCACCGAACCGGCTGCCGCCAGCGCGTTCAGCGCCGCGATCCGCGCGTAGTCCTTCGCGTCGACGGCCGGCACGAGGCCGTGCCCCTCTCCGACCTTGCCCGACGCCGGCAGCGCCCCGGACACGAAGGGCAGCTGCCCCGCCGTGTAGACGTGCATCCCCGAGCGCACGGCCGGCAGGTACGCGCCGGCGGGCGCCGCGACCTCGGGCAGCGCGAGCCCCAGCGAAGCCAGCCGATCCGCAACCGACATCTCAGGCGACCTCTCTTTTGAAGAACGCGATGAGCCCGCCCTCGGGGCCGGAGGCGACCTGCACGAGCTCCCAGCCGTCCGCGCCCCAGTTGTTGAGGATCGCGGTCTCGCGGTGCAGCAGCAACGGCGTCGTGACGTACTCCCAGCGCGTGCCGACGGCGGCCATCAAGCTCCTCCAACGCTCCTTGTGAAAACTCTCCGAGCAGCCCCTCGCACGCGTTCTGTCCGAGAGCCCCCGGTACCCTAGAGCCTATGCCTGCCCGCAAGCTCCGCCCCTCGACCATGCTCGGCAGCTTCCTCGCCTTCATCGCGATGAGCGCCGTCGCGGGCATCCTCGTGACCGCCGCGGTGACTCCGGTCGTCGCCATGACGGCGATCGCGACGCAGGATTCCATCGGCCTCTTCGACGCGCTTCCGTCGAGCTTCAAGATCGACGCGCTCGCCCTGCAGTCGACGATCTACGCGACCAACGACAAGAAGCAGAACATCCCGATCGCGACGTTCTACTCGCAGAACCGCATCGAGGACACCCTCACGCAGATCTCGCCGCTGCTCCAGCAGGCCGCGATCGACACCGAGGACCCGCGCTTCTACCAGCATGGCGCGATCGACATCCAGGGCACGATCCGCGCGGCGATCTCGAACATCCTGCACAAGGGCGGCACGATTCAGGGCGGCTCGTCGATCACGCAGCAGTACGTCAAGAACGTGCGGGTCAACTCGTGCGAGCAGTACAACATCACCGCGACGGCGACCAACAGCCAGACGCAGGAGCAGGCCCAGGCCGCCCTCGACAAGCAGTACCAGGACTGCTACTACGGCTTCATCGCCGCGACCACACAGCGGAAGATCGAGGAAGCCAAGCTCGCCATCACCGTCGAGCAGCAGTACACGAAGGATCAGATCCTCCAGGGCTACCTCAACATCTCGCTGTTCGGCGGCCAGGTCTACGGCGTGGAGGCGGCGGCGCGCTATTACTTCGGCACCACCGCGGCGAAGGTCAACCTCCAGCAGGCGGCGACGCTCGTCGCCATCCTCAACAACCCCAACCTGCTGAGGATCGACCAGGACACGGTCGTCAAGGACAGCAAGGGCACGATCGTCTTCAGCAACACCAAGGCCAACGGATTCACCCAGACTCTGACGCGGCGCAACTACGTCATCGACCAGATGCTCAAAGAGGGCAGCATCACGCAGGCCCAGCACGACGCGGCGGTCAAGACCAAGATCGTGCGCAAGCTCACCGAGCAGCCGAGCGGTTGCGCGGCGGCGGCGAAGTACGACGCGGCGTTCTACTGCCAGGCGGTGCTCGCGACCCTCCAGAACAACGTCGCGTTCGGCGCGACCGCCGACGCCCGCACCGCCCAGCTGCGCCAGGGCGGCCTGAAGATCTACACCCCGCTCAACCTCGACCTGCAGGCGAAGGCGCAGGCCGCGATCAGCAACTACTTCCCGCCGTCGAGCCCGTATCTCGATCTCGGCGCCGGCAATGTCGCGGTCGAGCTCAATACGGGCCGCGTGGTCGAGATGGTGCAGAACCGGCCGTTCGGCACGCCCGCGAGCAGCAGCTATGCCCCGGCCGATCTCAGCAAGCATGACGCGACGCAGGTCAACTACGACGTGGATGCCGACCTCGGCGGCACGACGGGCTTCCAGACCGGTTCGACGTACAAGCTCTTCACGCTCATCGAGTGGCTGAAGCAGGGCCACTCCATCAACGACATCATCGGGGCGCCGTACACCCAGCACACCTACCCGCAGAGCGAGTTCCACTCGAGTTGTCCGGCGAACGTGCAGGGGCCCGACCCCGCCGGCATCTGGCAGGTCGGCAACGACGTCGCGGGCGAGGGCGGCCCGCTCTCCATCCTCCAGGCGACCCGCCAGTCGGTGAACACGGCGTTCGCGCAGATGGCGACGTCGCTCGATCTCTGCAACATCCGCCAGGACGCCATCGACCTCGGCGTGCACCTCGCCTACCCGTACACGTTCACGAACCCGCCCGAGCCGCGCACGCTGCGCGCGAATCCGGCGTCGGTGCTCGGCACCAACGAGCTCGCGCCGCTGACTCTCGCGTCGGCGTACGGCGCGGTGGCGAACTCGGGCGTCTACTGCAACTCGATCTTCATCGACAAGGTGGTCGACGCGTCGGGGAAGAGCCTTCCGGTGCCGCAGCCCGACTGCCGGCAGAAGCTCGACAAGAACATCGCGGCCGGCGTGATCACGGCGCTGAAGACGCCCCTTCAGGGTGGTGGCACGGGCGCCGCCGCGAACCCGAACGACGGCGTCCCGATCATAGGCAAGACGGGTACGACGGATAACGCGTCCCAGGTGTGGCTGGTGAGCTCGACGACGAAGGTGGCCCAGGCGACCTGGGTGGGCAATGTGCAGGCGCGGTATGCGACGGGCTGCACGAGCGACCAGATCGCCAAGAGCACCCCCGGCTGCACGACGCCGTACTACGCCAACACCCGCTACGCGCCGGTGAACTACACGTCGGCGGCGCAGGCCCGCCTCTATGCGGCGAAGGTCATCATCGCCGCCCTCAACAAGGACTACGGCGGCGCGGCGTTCCCGGCGCCGACGGGCAGCGTCCTGGTGAGCAACAACAAGCCGACTCCGGATCTCACGGGCAAAACGCTCGACCAGGCTCAGGCCATCCTCAAGGCCGACGGATTCGACTACACGAAGGGCGCCGACGTCAGCTCGTACCAGCCTGCCGGCACGGTGGCGGGCACCCTTCCGCCGGCGGGCACCTCCCTTGCGGCGGGCTCGAACGTCACCGTCCTGGTCAGCAGGGGCGACCTCGTGCAGCTGCCCAACCTGGTCGGCATGACGGTGGCCAACGCGACCGCCGCGATCCTGGCCATCCAGGAGATACCGGTGAACGGCACGGCCGGCATGCAGCCGGACTGGATCGTGACCTCGCAGACCCCGACGCCGGCCGATCGACCCGCCGGCATGAGGCCCGGCTACCACATCAAGATCACCGCGACGCCGCCACCGACGAGCGCGACGACCCCGCCTGCGACCCCGACGACCGCGCCGACGAGCCCCGCGCCGCCGTCGGCGAGCCCCACCACGACCCAGAGCCGGCACCAGAAGAACTCCAAACCGTGAGCAGGCCGGCCCGCGCGGGTGCGACGGTCGCCCTCGCGGGTGCTGTGGCCTTCGCGTACGGATCGCTCGTCGAACGGCGCAGCTTCGTGCTGCGCGAGCTGACGATGCCGGTGCTGCCGGCCGGGTCGCCCGACATCCGCGTGCTGCACCTCAGCGACCTGCACATGGCGCCGTGGCAGCACGACAAGCAGCGCTGGGTGCGGGCTCTCGCCGCGCTCGAGCCGGATCTCGTGGTGACGACGGGCGACAATCTCGGCCACCGCGACGGCCTCGCCGGGCTCGAGGCGGCCTACGACGGGTTCCGCGGCGTGCCGGGGGTGTACGTCTGGGGCTCGAACGACTACACCGGGCCGCAGCTGAAGAATCCGTTGCGCTACTTCGCCGGCCCGTCGCGCAATGACGACCCCGGAGAGGCGCTCGACGTCGCGGCCCTCGGCGCCTACCTGGACGGTCTGGGCTGGGCGTCGCTGAACAACACGGCGACGCGGATGACCATCCGGGGCGTCGAGTTCGAGTTCTTCGGCGTCGACGACCCGCACCGCGGCTACGACCGCCTGGATCTCATGGATGCCGGTCTCCGGGATGGCGAGCTCAGGGATGGCGAGCTCACGGCGGAAGGCGGCGGCCGCAGTGCCGTGGAAGGCTCGACGACCTGGCGTTCCGACGGCGATATCGTCCGCATCGGCGTCGCCCACGCCCCGTACCGGCGCATCCTCGACGCCTTCGTCGACCGCGGAGCGGATGCGATCTTCGCCGGCCACACGCACGGCGGCCAGGTGTGCGTGCCCGGGTTCGGGGCTCTCGTGACGAACTGCGACCTGCCGCGCGCCCAGGCGGCCGGGCAGTCGACCTGGGGTTTCGGCGGGCATTCGGCGCTGCTGCACGTCTCGGCCGGGCTCGGCACGTCGATCTACGCGCCGGTGCGCTTCGCCTGCCCGCCCGAGGCGACTCTCCTCACGCTGACCGCAGGGTGACCGCAGTGTGACCGCGGCGTGAGCGTCGCGTGAGCGTGGGCCGACCGCGGCGTGACCGCGAGCAGACCAGAGGCAGACCAGAGGCAGACCAGGGGCCGCGCGTAGCGACTCACGTCAAGATGCTCGCGAAAGGTGAGTGCGTGCCTCACCTGGTTTTGCTCGCGAAGTGCCCGCGCTGATCGCGGCGGTCTTCGCGGCGGCGAGGTGGATCAGTCTGGTCTGGATCGCGATGATGTCGCGTGTGAGGTCGGCGGGGTTGACCGCGTCGAACATCCTGGCCAGTTCCGTGGCCTTTTCTGCGGTGAGGACGCCGGAGTCGATGACGCGCTGATACGGGGTGCGGGGCTGATCGTAGACGCGGACGTTCTTGCCGTTCCGGTTGACGCGGTAGCCGATCGCTTTGGTGGTCGCGGTGAACAGGTTCAGCCGGACCCTCACGAGAGCGTAGAGCTCGTTCAGCAGCCGCAGTTCTGTGGGAGTGTCGTAGCGGTAGTGGAACGCGTGCCGGCGCACCACGTCGCCGTTCTTCTGCTCGACGTGGGCGTTGTCGTTGGAATGGTAGGGGCGCGAGCGGGTGAAGAACAGGTCCCGCTCGCCAGCCCAGCCGATGAGTGCTTCGTTGATGAACTCGCCGCCGTTGTCGCTGTCGATCCCGGTCAGCCGGAACGGCAGCCGCGCCTCGATGATGGGCATCGCCTCCAGCACCCACCGGTGCGCCCCGTTCTTGAGGGCGATGTTCTCCGTCCACCCGGTATGAACGTCGGTGACCGTCAGGGTGCGGGCGAACTCGCCTTTCAGCGTCGGTCCGCAGTGCAGCACCAGGTCGATCTCGCAGAACCCGGGGACCTGTTCGTGCTCGTCACCGGCCTTGCGGACCGTGATCGAGGTGCGCAGCAGCGGCCCGGCCTTGGTGCCCGAGATCCCGGTCAGCCGCATCCCCGTCCCGGGTGGGCTTCAACAGCCGGTCGATCGTCGCCCCCGACGCGGTCAGCAACTGCGTGCGGGTGTGCTCGGTCAGCCGGTGCGCGTCCTCCCCGAACTCGCCGTGCTCGATCAGCTTCGGCAGCCACACCGGCATCGTCGCGGCCAGATACTTCCCCGACGGCTGCCCGGCGAGCATCCACACCCTGATCAGCAGCCGCAACGTGTCATACCCGTACGTGCGCGGCCGTGGCACCCGCTTCACCGCCTTCTGCGGGCCGCGCCGCTTCCCCGCGGCGGTCACCTGCCGGCGGGCGTTCGCCCGCGACCAGCCCGTCGTCGCGACCAGCTCGTCCAGCATCCGCCCCCGCACCTTCTTCGACGCGGCCCCATACTCCCGGGCGTACTTCTTCGTGATCTCACGCTTGGTCGACATCGACAACGAACCCATCCCACCAGCACACCCGAGCACCCGAGCACCCGAACACCCGAACGAGCGCCAGCGTTTCGCGAGCAGATCCCAAATGAGGCACGCACCCCATTTCGCGAGCACATTACCTGAGTCTCGTCGCCGCGTTTCGACGCGCCGGCCGGCCGATATAGACTTGCCGAGGTCAACCGCCCGGCGGTTGCACCGGGGTGTGGCGCAGTTTGGTAGCGCGCTTCGTTCGGGACGAAGAGGCCGTGGGTTCAAATCCCGCTACCCCGACAACGGAAAACCCCTGGTTTCACCAGGGGTTTTCGTCTTTCCGGCGGGGCCGACCGGGCTCTCAGGTTCTGGGGAATCACCCCGGAATCGCCCCGGCCCGCCGGCGCCCACGCTCCGCGGTCTCGGCGGTGCCCTGAGGCTGGTTGCGGACGACGTCCAGCATCGGCTTCGGCACCGCGATGAGGTCGTGCACGAGCATCGCCCTGGCCTCGCCCCAGCGGAGCCCGGTGCGCCCGAGCACATGCACCGGGTCGCCGTAGCGAAGGGGCGCGCCGAGCAGACGCAGCGCGTCTTCGACCACTTCACCGCCCACGACGCTCTCGCCGGGCAGTCCATCACTCACTGCGCCGACCGCGACCTCCGGCGACACGTCCCCGTCATCGAGCGAGTCGCCGATGACTGCGCGCAGCTCACGACGAGCGAACTCGTCGAGACTCAACACCTGCCCCAGCAGCGCCTGATCGACCATGCCACAGCGGTGGCCATCACGAGCGACAGCGAGTGGAGGTACCCCCGCTCGGCCAGTTCAGCCGCAGAAGGGGTTCACCCTGAAATCACCTCGAGTACGCACTCGGTGGTCCTTGGGGCACTCCGCGGCTCCGAGGACTCAAGGTCCTGCCAGCGGCGGGGCGGAACCGGCCTAGATTTCGAAGAGCGCTGACAGAGGGGGTAGGTCGGTAGCGCGTCGGGCCCGGAGACGGGTCGAGGTCTTCCAGGATGGAAGTTCTTGACGCTCACCATCCGAGAAAGACCCCGACGTGCTCAACGCTACCTTCGACCCTGCGGATCTGACCGTCTTCTGCCGTCTCGACGAGCTCGGGCTGCGGCAGGTCGTGGCGGCAGGACACCGCTGCGGCGGCGGAGCCGAGGTCGAAGCTGTCGCGCGGCGCGCTCACCTGGGCGCTCACTGCGCTCGTCGTGGACCATCTCGCGATCAGCCGAGTCGCGTCGCGGCTCGGGGTGTCCTGGCACACAGCCAACAGTGCTGTTTTGGAGGAAGGCCGCCGGAGGCTGATCGGCGACCCGACTCGCTCCGACGGGGTGATGGTGATCGGTGTCGATGAGCATGCTTGGCGACACACCCGGTTCGGGGACCGCTACGTGACGGTGATCATCGACCTCACCCCGGTGCGCGACAAGACCGGCCCGGCGCGGCTGCTGGACATGGTCGAGGGCCGTTCGAAGTCGGTGTTCACGACCTGGCTCGAGCAGCAGAACCCAACGTTCCGGGCTGGGATCGAGGTGGTCGCGTTGGGCGGGTTCACCGGCTTCAAGACGGCCGCGGCCGAAGCCCTCCCCGACGCGGTCGAGGTGATGGACCCGTTCCACGTCGTCCAGCTCGCCGGTGATGCGCTCGACCGGTGCCGGCAACGGGTCCAGCAGCAGACTCTCGGGCATCGCGGGCATGCCGGGGATCCGCTCTACGGTGTTCGCCGCGCCCTGCACACCGGGGAAGCGTTCCTCACCGACCGGCAACGTGCGAGGATCCACGGAGCGTTCAGCATCGACGAGCATGTCGAGGTCGAAGCGACCTGGGGCGTCTACCAGCGCATCGTGGCCGCCTGCCGGCACCCCGACCGGGCTACCGGACGACACGAGCTGCAGGCCGTGATCGAGTCGCTGCGCCGCGGCGTCCCCGAGCCGCTCACCGAGCTGCGCCGGCTCGGCCGCACCCTGCACCGCCGCGCCCATGATGTGCTCGCCTACTTCGACCTGCCCGGCACGTCGAACGGTCCCACCGAGGCGATCAACGGACGCCTCGAACACCTCCGCGGCAGCGCGCTCGGGTTCCGCAACCTCAGCAACTACATCACCCGCAGCCTGCTCGAGAGCGGCGGATTCAGACCACACCTACCCGCTTGATTGCGAAGAGCCCCACTTCCGGAATCGTGAAGGTCGTGTTGGTATCGAGTCGTCGTGCGAAGAAGGGGCCGCGGTGTCGTCCGCTGTCGGCCAAGCGTCAGAGGTTCATGGAGTTGCGGGAGCGAGGGTGGAGCATCCGTGAGCCGGGCTCGCCGACAATTGCTTCGGCGAAGAACCAGGATTCGACGCTGCTCGGGTTTGCTGAGGGGGTGCTATTCGGCGGCGAGCTCGGCGTCCAGCACTTGTTCGATCCCGGCGGCGACCGGTGCCTCTGACGCCACGCCGCCCAGGTAGATGTGCCGGATCGCCGGGTCTTCGCGGAGCGCGTCGGCAGCGCCTTCGAGCACAACCTCGCCGCCGCTGAGCAGATACCCGCGGTCGGCGAGGGCAAGGGCCGCGTTGGCATTCTGCTCGACGAGCACGATCGTGAGACCCTGTTCCTTCCGCAGCGTCCCGAGCACGTCCATGATGCGTGCGGTCATCTGCGGCGAGAGGCCGAGGCTCGGCTCGTCGAGGAGCATGATGGTCGGGCGGCTCATCAGTGCGCGGCCGATCGCGAGCATCTGCTGCTCGCCGCCGGACAGCGTGCCGGCGAGCTGCTTCCGACGCTCGGCGAGCCGCGGGAACACCGTGAAGACCTCGTCCATAGTCGCCTTCGCCCCGCCAGACCGTCGGCGGGTGTATCCGCCGAGGACGAGGTTGTCGGCGACCGACAGCGAGGAGAAGACCTGCCGTCCTTCCGGGACGAGCACGAGACCGGAGCGCACGACCTGGCTCTGCCGCATCCGCCCGGTGTCACGACCGGCGATCATCACTCGCCCGCGGCGGAGCCGGTGGCTGCGAGCGATGATGTTGAGCAGCGTCGACTTGCCGGCGCCGTTCGGGCCGATCACCGTCACGATCTCGCCGGCGCCAACGTGGAAGGACACGTCGTTGAGGACGCGGGCGCGGCCGTACGAGAACGTGATCCCGCTGACTTCGAGTGCGTTCGTCATTTCGCTGCTCCAGTGGTGGCGACGCTGCCGGTGACCTCCGGCGGCTCGTGCGAGACACCGAGGTAGGCGTCGATGACGGCCTGGTCAGCCTGCACCTCCGCCGGGGTGCCCACGCGGAGCGTGGCACCGAAATCGATGACCTGCACACGGTCGGCGACCGACATCACGAACTCCATGTCGTGCTCGATAACGAGCACGGCGATTCCCTCACGGCCGAGCTGTCTGAGCAGCCGCATGAGGGTGGCCTTCTCGGCTTTGTTGAGGCCGGCGCATGGCTCGTCGAGCAGGATGACCTTCGGTGACGCGACGAGTGCCCGGGCGATCTCGACGCGCTTCTGCTGGCCCAGCGACAGGTTCTTCGCGTCGCGGAAGACGTACGTCCAGAGGCCTAGTCGGTTCAGTACGGAGCGTGCGATGTCGTCGATGCGGCCCTCCTCGCGGAGTGCGCCGATCGTCGGCACTGCGGCGCGGAGCATCCCCACGTTGCCGCGGGTATGGGCACCTACCTTGACCGTCGAAACCACGTCCATGCCTTCGAAGAGCGCCGGCGTCTGGAACGTCCGGGCGAGGCCGAGCCGCGCGACCTCGTGGGCTTTCAGCCGCGTGGTCTCCACGCCGCTGATTTCGATGCGGCCGGCCGTCGGCACCAGATTGCCCGAGAGGAGGTTCACAAGGGTCGACTTGCCGGCGCCGTTCGGTCCGATCACGGCGAGCACCTCGCCGGAGCGGATCTCGAGGTCGACATCGTTCACTGCGGTCACGCCGCCGAAGCGCTTCACGAGCCCGGTCGCACGGAGGACCGCGTCGCCGATCACGGGGGTGTCGGCGGCGTCTTCCTCCGCCCGGAGCGCCGCCATGTCAGAGGTCTCCGCGCCGGTCTCCTCGACAGCCAGGTCCGGGGGGCCGTTCTCGCCGCGGATCTTCCGGACGACCCAGAAAATGAGCTGCCCCAGTGCGCCGGCGACTCCGTCCGGCCGGACCACGAGGATCACGACGAGGATGACGCCGAGGATGAGCTGCCGCGCCGCGCCGGCCCCGGCGATGCCGAAGATCACGGGGAGGAAGAGCCCGGTGACCTCCTTGAGCGCTTCGAGGACGATCGCACCGATCACCGCACCCCACGGGCTGCGCATCCCGCCGAGGACGGCGATCATGAGGATGTCGATCGTCGCAGAGAGATCGAAGTCGGTGGGGGCGACGTACTTCGTCTCGAAGGCGTAGACCGACCCGGCGACCGCGCTGATGACCGCGGCGATTGTGAAGATGCGGGTCTTCGACCACGCGATGTCGATGCCGGCCGCTGCGGAGGCCGCTTCGTGCCCGCGGATCGCGAGCAATGCGCGGCCCTCGCGACCCTGTCGGAGCATGAGGGCTCCCCAGAGCACGATGCCGACGATGATCCAGTTGACGATGACCTGGCCCATCGGCGTCGTCACCTGCAGGCCGAAGAGGTTCAACGCCGGGATGCCGCCGACGCCCGAGGCGCCGCCGGTCCATTCCAGGTTGTTGAAGAGCAGATAGAAGACCTGGGTCAGCGCGAGCGTCGCCATCGCGAGGAAATGGCCGCGGAGCCGGAACACCGGCCGGGCCACGAGCATCCCGATGGCGCCGGCTGCGATCGCGCCGATGACGAGCGCGAGCAGGCCGTACCACCCGAACTTGACCGTGAAGATCATCGCGGCGTACCCGCCGACGCCGTAGAAGGCGCCGACGGCGAGCGAGAACTGCCCGGCGTAGCCGATGACGAGCACCATGCCGAGCCCGAGCAGTGCGGTGAGCCCTACCTGGTAGCCGACGCTCGCGAAGTGCGAGTTCGCCGTGAACGCGTACACGAGCACGACGGCGATCCAGGCGAGCGCACCGCCGAGGTGCCGCCAGGTCGGCACGCCGCCCCGGCGAGGAATCTTCAGCGCGGTAGTCGCAGCGTCAAACACGATCCGAGACCACCTTCCGGGTGAGGCCCTGCGGTCGCACGATGAGCAGGACGATGAGCAGCGCGAAGAGGATCGTCCACTGCTGCTGCGAGCTGACGAAACGGGCCACAACCTGCGACACGATGCCGATCAGGAAGCCCCCGGCGAGGGTGAGCCTGAGGTCCTCGAAGCCACCGAGGATCGCTGCCATGAAGCCCTGCAGGCCGAGGGCGACGCCGATGTCCGCGGTGACCGATGAGGTCGGGGTCTGCGCCGCTAACACAAGTCCGGCGATCCCGCCGGAGAACGCGAACGCGATCGTCGCCATGACCGGCAGGCTGATTCCTACCACTTTCGCTGCGTAGGCGTTCACGGAGAACGCGCTCAGCGCCTTCCCCGAGAGGGTGCGGTCGAAGAACAGTGTGAGCCCGAGCCAGCCGACCACCGCGAGGCCGATCACCCAGAGTGACTCGGGGATGATGTGCCCGCCGAGGATGTTCAGCGCGTCGCCGCCGGTGATCGGATCGAACTGGGACGGGTCGGTCCCGAACAGGAGCAGCAGCGCAGAGCGGATGATGATGCTGACGCCGAGCGTGACGATCGTCTGCACCATGAGCCCGTGCTTCTGCAGCGTGCTGATCGCGGCGTGGTACATCGCGACGCTGACGAGGGCGGCGATGACGGCCCCGCCGAGGATCGCGACGAACGGGGGCACGACTCCGGAGAGCACGACGGCGCCGAAGCCGCCGGCGGCAGCGATGTCGCCCATCGCGAAGTTCACCATTCCGGTGAGGCGGTGCACGATCACGTATCCCATGCCGATCGCGCCGTACAGAGCGCCGACGGTGAGTCCAGACAGTAACAACTGCATGGCGACGTCCAACTGAAGCCTCCCTGATTCAGATACGCAGGTCAGTCTGGCATCTGGAAGCCTCTTGATTGACAGACGAACAAGCGTTTGCTTGACTTAAGATAGATGGGCGTCGTACGCAAGTCAATTGCGACCCGCACAGGTCGTTGACGGCGCCCGTTCAGTCAGTTCAATGACGAACGATGAAACCCACGAAAGGGCCCTTTAATGATGAAGTCCTCTATCCGTGCCTGGCGGGCCACAGCTATCACCGCCGGCACCGCAGCCGTATTCCTCGGGGTTGCGGCGTGTTCCTCGACGGGCGGTGGCAGTGGGTCGTCGCCCTCCGGCGCTGCTCTCGCGCCGTACAACGTCGGTGTGCTCGTCGACCTCACCGGCTCCTACCAGTCCCTCGGCGTGCCCGAGGAGAAGGCGATCAAGCTCTACTTCGACAACCTCAACAAGAATGGCGGCATCGACGGCCACTCCATCCACCTCGAGGAGGTCGACACCACCTCGACCAACGACGAGGCGATCAACCAGCTCCGCGCCTTCCAGGACGGCGACGTCGTGGCAATCCTCGGTCCCGGCTCCTCCGGCGAGTCCACGGCGCTCCAGCCGGTCGCTGCCGAGGTGCGGATCCCGACTGTCACGATGGGCTCGTCGGACGCCATCGTGACCCCGGCGTCCGCCTCGACCTATATCTACAAGCAGTACAGCGGCACCGTGCCATCGCTCAGGGCGCAGGTGGAGTACGCGAAGTCGCAGGGCTGGACCAAGCTCGCCATGCTCTACGCGAACAACGGCTACGGACAGGACCCGGCGAACCAGATCGACAGCGTCGCGAAGCAGGAAGGCGTGACGCTCACCGGCAAGGAGGCATTCGACCCGTCGGCGACCGACATGACGGCGCAGCTCGGGACGATCGGAGCAGCGAATCCGGACGCCGTGCTCGTCTGGGGCACGATGCCCACGAACACGAACATCGCGAAGAGCGCGAAGCAGATCGGCTTCACTGCACCGATCTTCCAGTCACCGGGCGCCGGCTCGCTCACGTACCTCACCCCGGATACCGAGGGGACGTACGTCGAGGGGTCTGTCATCCTCGCGGCTGACACGCTCAGCAGCTCGAGCCCGCAGTACCAGCCGGTCCAGGACCTCGTCAACGCCTACAAGGCCGCCGGCTACGGCGCCCCCGGCCAGTTCGACGGGAACGGCTGGGACGCGGCGACGCTCCTCGTCAACGCGATCCGGAAGGCGAACGACCCGAATCCGACCGACACGCGGAACACGCGGGACGCCATCAACTCGTCACTCGAGAACAACACCCAGAAGGTGGTCGGCGTGAACGGCATCTACACCTTCAGCCCTGACTTCCACGGCTCGAAGGCCCTCGACGGCCTCGCGGTGCTCAAGGTGGTCGGCGGCAAGTTCGAGATCCAGAAGACCTTCTGACGGAATCGGATACCGCGACGGCGCCGGAACCCAGTGGAGTTCCGGCGCCGTCGCCGTTCCCGGAGGGTGAACATGGTTCAGGCGCAGGACACTCTCGAGATCTCAGTCCTGCGCGTGCGGTATCGACCTCGAACAGTAGGGGCTCCCGTCGATCTTCACCGAAGACGCGAGATTCGAGGCTTCGCCTTCGCCCCCGGACGACGGACCGGCGGAGTTCGTGGCGACGGTGAGCGCGTTCCTCACCGGGGTGCGGACCCCCGGATCGCTCCGATCCCGGCGTCGGATCCCGGCTACGACGTGATCGGGCCGGACCCGGACTGGATCGTCGCCTGAGCCCTGGCACGCCGCGCACCGAGGATGCCGAGGGCGACTCCGACGAGCACGATCGCGCCGCCGACGAACTGCGGCCATTCGAGCTGCTCCGCGAGGAGCAGTGCACCGAGGATGACCGCGACGAGCGTGACGAGATAGGTCACCATCGACGTCGCCACAGCACCCCAGACGGTGATGACCTGCAGGCTCCACACGTATGCGATCCCGGTCCCCAGCGCACCGAGCAGTGCGAGCAGTGCGAGCGGCAGCCAGTCGAAGCGGATAGGCGTGAGGTCGACCCACGGTGCATAGAGCAGCTGAATCGCGGTCCCGGCGATCATCTGCGCTGCGGTGGCCGAGATCGGGTCGAGTCCGAGCGGGGCGATCATCTTCCGGGTCCATGCGAAGGCGAAGCCGTTGCCGAACACCGCCACGATGCAGGCGAGCTGCGCGCTGACGTCGAACCCGCCGGCACCGGACCATTGCCAGGGGGCGAGCACGATGACGATCCCCACCGCGCCGACGGCGATGCCGGTGAGTCCGAACGAGCCGACTCGCTCGCCGCGCAGGGCGACGAGCATGATGAGCGCAGTCGCGACCGGTACGCCGGCGTTGTAGATGCTCGACAGCCCGCTCGGGATGTGCTCGCCTGCATAGGCGTACATCGTGAACGGCAGCACGAGCCCGACGGCGGCGAGCACGACGAGCCGCCACCACGCCTGGAACATCCGCGGCCAGGGCCGGTGCAGCACGACCGCGACGACACTGAGCACCGCGGCCCCGACCGCTACCCGGAGCAGCACGAGTTGCCACAGGCTCACCGCTTCGAGCCCGATGCGGATGCAGAGGAACCCGGAACCCCAGACCACCCCGAGCGCGACAAAGGCGAGCGCCGTGCGCGAGGCCCGTGGCGTCGGTCTCACGGCCGGTCGAACAGCTGGAAGAAGCGGGTCGCGCCGCCGTCGATGAGGATGTCGGCGCCGTTGATGCTCCGCGCATCGTCGCTGAGGAGGAAGGCCGCGACCGCGCCGATCTCGTCCGGCTCCACGATGCGCTCGGTCGGCACCTTCCGCGGCACCTGTCGGCGGACCTCATCGATCACCATCGGGGTGTCGACGACGCCCGGGCAGATCGAGTTGATCGTGACGCCCGTCCCCCAGAAGTCGATCGTGAGCGAGCGGGTGAGGTTCGACAAGCCGGCCTTCGACGCGGCGTAGCTCGGGTAGGGGTAGCCGGTGACGCCGGCGATCGAGGAGATGTTCACGATCCGGCCCCAGCCTTGCTCGACCATGGCCGGCGCGAACTCCTGGATGATGCGGAACGGCCCCACGAGGTTGATCCCGAGCGCCCGGGCAAAGGAGTCATCGTCGTGGTCCTTCAGGTACTTCCGGTCGAGGACGCCCGCCGCGTTGACGATCGCGTCGACGGCGCCGAACTCGGCCCGGACCTGGTCGCCGAGCGCGTGGACCTGGGCGGGGTCGGTCACATCGGCGACGAACGGCTTGGCTTCTCCGCCGGCCGCGGTCACAGCCTGCACCGCCCGCTCGACCGCCTCGGCCGAGAAATCGACGAGCGCGAGCGCATAGCCGACCTTCGCGAGCCGGGCGTTGATCCCCGTGCACATCCCGCCGCCGGCACCGGTGATGAGCACGACCTTCTGCTTGGTTCCGGACATCGGTGTCCTCGCTCCTGCCGCTGATCGCTCTGCTAATACGACCTGGGCAGCCCCAGGTACCGCTCCGCGATGAAGTTCCGCATCATCTCGTCGGTGAGCGGCGCGAAGGTGTAGAGCCGGGCGTCGCGGAAGAACCGCTGCATCGGGTACTCGCGGCTGAGTCCGCTGCCGCCCATCACCCGCATTCCGGTGTCGGTGAGCTCGGTCGCAGCATCGGAGGCGGCGACCTTGGCCATCGCGGAGAGCACCGCGGCGTCCTCACCGGTGTCCGCGGCGGTCGCCGCAGCGTACAGCAGTGACCGGGCCGATTCGAGGTGGATCGCCCCGGTGGCGAGCCGGTGCTGGAGCGCCTGGAAGGTGCCGATCGGCCGTCCGAACGCCTGCCTCGCGGTCGCGTAGTCGACCGCGGCGTCGAGGGCGCCGCGCCCGATGCCGACCGCGACGGCCGCCGCGTTGAGGCGCTCGCCGTTCAAGGTCCCGAGCACCTGGTGGAAGCCGCGGTCGACCTCTCCGAGCACGGCGTCCTCGCCGACGAGCACATCGTCGAAGCCGACCTCACAGGTCGACAGCCCGTGGATCGCCATGGTGTTGAGTTCCGACACGGACACTCCTGCCGCATCGCGCGGGACGAGGAACATCGTCACGCCGCTCACGGACGAGCCGGACGACTCCGAGGTGCGGGCGAGCACGATGAGGTGCTTGCAGTCGATCGCCCCGGAGATCCAGAGCTTCGCGCCGCGGATCCGCCAGCCGTCGGCGACGCGCTCCGCCTGCGTCCGCATCACGCGGACCACGTCGGTGCCGCCGTCCGGCTCGGTGAGCGCGAACGCCACCCGGCCCTCGCCGACGACCAGCGGCTCCAGGACCCGCGCCCGCTGCTCTGCGGTGCCGTGCTTCCCGAGCAGGCTGACGCCCATGTACTGAACGACGAAGCTGACCGCCATCGAGGTCGCGGAGGCTCCGAGCTCCTCGAGCACGGCAGCCTGGCTCAGGTGGCTCGCCGACGCGCTGCCGTCGGACTCGGCCCCGAGCTGGACGAGACCAGCCTCGGCGAGCGCGGTCCAGAGCGCCTCGTCGTAGGTCTCCGCCTCGTCGAGTTCGTGGATGCGTGCTGGCGGTGAGACCTTCGCGACGATGTCGCGGACGATCTGTTTGATCTCTTCGACCTCAGGTCGATCGAGCGGTGAGCTCATTCCTCGATCCCTTCTGCGCCGGGTGTACGGAGCATGAGCGCGGTGCGGCGGACGACGCAGACGAGCTCGTCCCGCTGGTTGTAGCCGCGGTGCTCGATGCCGATGATGCCGGTGGTCGGTCGCGACTTCGAGATCCGCTTGTCGAGCGCCTGGGTCTCGACCCGGATGGTGTCGCCGAGGAACACCGGTTTCGGGAACTCGATCTCCCGGAAGCCGAGGTTTCCAAGCGTCGTGCCGAGCGTCGTCTCCTGCACCGGGATGCCGACGACGAGCCCCAGCGTGAACACGCTGTTGACGATCCGCTGCCCGTACATGCTCTGCTCGGCGAAGTGCGCGTCGAGATGCAGCGGCTGGACGTTCATCGTCAGCGTTGTGAAGAGGACGTTGTCGACGTCGGTGACGGTGCGGGTGACCGCGTGCTTGATGACCTCGCCGACGACGAAGTCCTCGTAGTACATGCTCATGATGGCTTCTCCGGTTCAGGAATCGGTGAGCGGCACCCCGGCCGCCTGGAGTCGGGCACGCGCGTTCTCCGCGTGCGCGAGGTCGATGTGCTCGCCGTCGAATGACACCGCGCCTTGTCCGGCGGCGACGCCGGCCCGGTACGCGGCGATCAGGCGGCGGTAGTGGTCGATGTCGGCGGCGGAGAGCCCATACACCTCGTTGACGACCGGGGCGTGGCTCGGGTGGATGAGGACCTGTCCGCGGTAGCCGAGCCCGGCGTTCGCCTCGGCGAAAGCGCGCAGCCCGGCGAGATCCTTCACGTCCTGCCACAGCCCGAGGACGATGACATCGAGCCCGGCGGCCTTCCCGGCGAGCAGCAACCTGCTGCGGAGGTACAGCGTCTCGGCGCCCTCCGATGTCCAGGCGAAGCCGACGCTCCGCGCGATGTCGGCATCCTTCGCCGCCGCTGCCATGAGACCGACGACGCGCGGGCCGGCGAGGATCGCCTCCGCGTTCACGATCGCGCGGGCGGTCTCGAAGGAGGCGATGACGCCGATGCTGGCACGCGGAATACCGTTCGCCAACTCGCCGGCCGCGATCACCGCGTCGAAGCCGACGACGTCGTCGCGCTCCTCGAGCATCGGCAGCAGGTAGGCGTCGAGCCCGGCGATGGCGGTCGCCTGCACGTCGAGCGCGAAGTGCTCGGTCGCGAGCCCGTTCGCCCGGACCACGATCGCCTTGTCTCCCCGGTACGCCGCGATCGCATCGCGGGCGTTCGTCCGGGCATCGGCCTTCGTCGCGGACGGCACCGAATCCTCGAGGTCGATGATGATGCCGTCGGCGTCCGAGTGCAGGGCTTTGACGATCCAGTCGGCCTTGTGACCCGGGACGAAGAGCAGGGAGCGGACGGAGCGCATTCAGGCCGCCTGGTAGACGGCGAGCAGGGCGCCCGGCGCGACGGGCTGGCCGACCGCGACCGGAACCTCGGCGACGGTGCCGTCGGCCGGGGCGACGATCGGATTCTCCATCTTCATCGCCTCGAGGACGAAGAGCTGCTGCCCCGCGGTCACCGCGTCGCCGGGAGCGACGCCCACCTTGACGATGGTGCCCTGCATCTTCGCCTTGATGGTCCCGTCGAACGCCCCCTGCTTGCTGCGGCGTCCGGCGGAGGGGCGCGACGCACCGCTGGCCGCCGCCGCCTCAGGCGCTACGGGACCGCTCCGCGTCACGGTGGTCGCATGCTCGGAGAAATAGGGGATCCGGTAGTAGCGCCCGACGACCTCGACCTCGTCGCGGCCCAGTGGCGGCTCTTCGTCCTGGATCGTGAACGAGCGCTCGAGCCAGTTCGTTGAGATCGTCATCGCGCGGAAGTCGGCTGAGTCGATGATCTGCCCGATGGCGTTCGCAGTGGTCGGGATGCCGTCCACGACGAGCCGCCCGAGCGCTGCGTGGAGCCGGTCGATCGCGGTCTTCCGGTCGGGTCCGACCGCGATGAGCTTTCCCACGAGGCTGTCGTAATCGGGCGACACGGTGTCGCCGGACTCGTAGCCGCCGTCCCAGCGCAGCCCCTCGCCGCCGGGGACGACGAGCCGGTCGATCGGGCCCGGCGCAGGCCGGAACACGCCGCCTTCGACCGCCTCCGCGTTGATGCGCGCCTCGATGGCAGCGCCGCTCGTCGGCAGCATGTCGCCCTCGGGTAGCGAGAGCGGCTCGCCGGCGGCGACCCGGAGCTGCTCTGCGACGATATCGATGCCGGTCACCGCCTCGGTCACCGGGTGCTCGACCTGCACTCGGGTGTTCATCTCGAGGAAGTAGAACTTGTCGCCTTCGACCAGGAATTCGAGCGTCCCGACACCGGTGTAGTCGACGTGCTTCGCGAGCCGGATCGCGGCGTCGGCCATGGCATGGCGCATCTCGCTCGTGAGCCCGGGGGCCGGCGCCTCCTCGACGAGCTTCTGGTGCCGGCGCTGCACCGAGCAGTCGCGGTCGCCGAGCGCGACGACCCGCCCGTGCGCGTCGCCGAGCACCTGGACCTCGACGTGCCGTGCCGCGTCGAGGTACCGCTCGACGTAGACCGCACCGTTGCCGAACGCGGCGGTCGCCTCCCGCACCGCGCTCGCGAACGCTTCCTCGACCTCGGACTCCTCGCCGACTCGGCGCATCCCGCGGCCGCCGCCGCCGAACGCGGCCTTGATGAGGATCGGATAGCCGTACTCACGACCGAACGCGATCGCGGCGGCGGCATCCGGGATGGAGTCGCCCGTACCCGGGGCGAGCGGCACGTCCGCCGCGACAGCGACCGCGCGCGCCGCGACCTTCTCGCCCATCGTCGCGATCGCCGCCGGGGAGGGGCCGATGAAGACGAGGCCGGCGTCGGCGACCGCCTGCGCGAAGTCCGCGTTCTCGGCGAGGAAGCCGTAGCCCGGGTGGATCGCCTCGGCACCGGTCGCCTTCGCGGCCGCGACGATCGCTCCGATGTTCAGATAGTTCGCGCTCGCCGGGCCGGGGCCGAGATCGACCGCCTCGTCCGCAGTGCGGACGTGCAGCGCCTTCACGTCCGCGGCGGAGTGGATCGCGACGGTCTTGATGCCGAGCTGCTTCGCGGTGCGCATGACGCGGACCGCGATCTCGCCGCGGTTCGCGATCAGGATCTTCCCGAACATGAGTCCTCTTGTCTGGTGGTGGTGGCGGACAGGGTCAGACCCAGCCGAGCTTGGCCTTGAGCTGCTCCTTGACGAGCTTCCCGGCGCCGGAACGGGGGATCTCGTCGGCGGGCATGAAGGCCCATCGCTTCGGGATCTTGTAGCCGGCGATGTGGTCGCGAAGGAATGCGACGAGGTCATCCGCGGTAGCGTGCTGGCCGTTCCGCAGCGAGATCACGGCGCGGACCTCCTCGCCCCATTTCGGGTCCGGCGCGCCGAGGACCGCGGCCTCGAGCACCGCCGGGTGCAGGTAGAGCGCCTGCTCGACCTCGACGCAGTAGACGTTCTCGCCGCCGGACTTGATCATCTCCTTCACGCGGTCGCGGAAGAAGAAGTAACCCCGGTCGTCCTGCACCGCGAGGTCGCCGGTATGCAGCCAGCCACCGCGGATCGCCTCGGCGGTCGCCTCCGGCCGGCCGTAGTAGCCGGTCATGACGCTCGGTCCCTTGACGACGATCTCACCGAGCTCGCCCGGCGCCACGAGACGGCCGTCCTCCTCGAGGCTCATCAGCCGCGCCTCGACGAGGTGGTACTCCTGGCCGATCGAGCCGTCGACGACGGGGTCGAGCATATCTTCGTGCCGGAGCGCGGCGACCATCGGACCGGCCTCGGAGAGACCGTAACGGAAGTAGAGCTTCGCCTGCGGGAGAGCAGCGTAGAAGTCCTCTTTGTCGGGCATCCGGAGCAGACCGGCGCCGGTGTGCATCGCCTTGAAGTGACGCTGCACCCCCGCGTCGGCGAGCGCACCGGCCTGGAGCAGGTGGCGCATCATGTTCGGGATCATGAACGTGTTGGTCGCGCGCTCGCGGCCCACCCATTCCACGAACTCGTGCTCGTCGAAGCGGTCGAGCAGGATCGTCGTCTTCCCGGCGATGAAGTGGGTGACGAGCCAGGTGAGGATGCCGGCGGAGTGGAACATCGGCGTCGACATGAGGCCGCGCTCTTCCGGGTCGGCACCGACGCCGGCGGTGATGTACTCGTTCAGCGCGTTCGCGAGGCCGGCGCGGTGCGAGAGCACGACCGCTTTCGACTTGCCGGTGCTGCCGCCCGTATAGATGAGGCAGAGCCCCCCTTCCGGCGTCGCCCAGTCCTCGACCTCGGGAGACCCGGTGCGCAAGGCATCGACATCGCCCTGTCGGACAACGCGCGGCACCACGGTCGTCTCCGGCTGCGCGGCGAGGATCGCGATCGCCTCGTCGAGCAGCGTCTCGAAGCGCTCCTCGACGATGATGAGCCGGGTCTTGCTCTCCAGGATCCCCTCGGCGAGCTCGGGGGCGGCCCAGCGCCAGTTGTACGCGGTGTAGATCCCGCCGGAGAGGGCGGCGCCGAGCAGCACCTCGGCGTCGAAGACGGAATTGCCGGCGAGCACGCCGACGGTGTCCCCGGTCTCGATCCCGGCGGCACGGAGGCCGCGGGCGAGACGTGCGGCCCGGTCGGCGGCCTCGCCGAAGGTCACGCGCCCATCGGCGGAGACGAATGCCTCGCGCGCGGGATACCGACGGGCGTTCAACCGCACCCAGTCTCCGAGAGTTCGCATCTTTGCTGCTCCTGGTCCAAGTGAACAAGCGTACGCTTGTTCGTATAACTCACCCTAGTCCGGGCCCGCGCCGGCGACAAGTCGGGCGAAGGCGTCAGTCCGTACCGAGCACCGCATCGACGCGGGCATCGGCGCCGATGACGGCAAGACTGCGGAGCACGATCTTCGTGTACGTGCTCGTGATCTGCGGAAGGCTCATCCCGCCGTCCGGGCGGTACCAGCCAGAAACGTGGGTACCGATCGCGATGATGCTGAACGCATGGAGCCGGACGTTGAGCAGCGGCGACTCGGTGGACTGATGGGCTTCCCGGATCAGCGTCTCGATCCGCCCCCGGTATTCAGCACGCTTCGCGGTGATCGTGGCCCGCGCCTCCGGCGGTAGCGAGCGGAGCTCGGAGTTGCCGATGAACGTCTCCTGCGCCCGCTCCGCATGGAAGCGGATGTGACAATCCATCAGCGCGATGAGGCGGTCGACCGGGTCGATGACACCGGACAGCGCCTGGTCGAGCTGGGCGAGCAGGTCGTCCATGATCCCGCCCATGACGTCGAGCAGGAGCTCTTCCTTGCTCGAGATGTGGTTGTAGAGACTGCCGACTTTGATTCCGACGCTCGCCGCGATCTCGCGCAGGCTCGTCGCCTCGTAGCCATGCACTGCGAAAAGCCGCGCAGCTTCACGACGGATCGACGCGGCGGTCTCGAGACCCCCTGCGGTGGCTCCGACCATGACACACCTGTTTCTGTGGGTTTACGGGATGCTCCCGGCGAATTTCGCCATCTGATATTGACACGCCCATTCAAGCGAACCACCGAGTTCCGCGGCGGCGCGCAACGCGAACGTGGGTTCGCGGAGGAACTGCCGTGCGACGTAGACGACGTCGGCTGCGCCGTCGACGAGGATCGTCTCGGCCTGCTTCGGGGAGTCGATGAGTCCGGCGACGCCGACCGGGATGCCGACGCCGGCACGGACGGCCCGGGCGAGCGGGACCTGGTAGCCGGGGCCGACCGGGATGTCCTGGCGGTGATCGTTCCCACCCGAGGAGACGCTGACGAGGTCGACGCCGTGCGCCTCGAGCCGCTGCGAGACGCGCATCGCCTCCGCGGCATCGATACCGCCTGGCACCCAGTCCGCGGCGGAGAGCCGGACGACCATCGGCATCCCGTCGGGCATCACCGCACGGACGGCGTCCACGATCTCGATGAGCAGTCGGGAGCGTCGCTCTTCGTCGCCGCCGTACTCGTCGTCACGCTGATTCGAGAGCGCGGAGAGGAAGTTGTCGAGGAGGTAGCCGTGCGCGCCGTGGATCTCGATGAGGTCGAAGCCGGCGCGGATCGCCCGCCGCGCCGCCGCGGCGAAGTCGTCGACGATCGAACGGATCTCGGAGGCGGTGAGCTCGTGCGGCACCGGCATCCGCCCGTACGCAAGGGGCGACGGCCCGACGGTGACCCAACCGCCCTGTTCCGGGCGGACCGCGCCGCGGCCCTCCTGCGGCGGATTCGCCGATGCCTTCCGCCCGGCGTGCGCGAGCTGGATTCCGATTGCGGCGCCCTGCGTGTGGACGAAGTCGACGACGCGACGCCACGCCTCCGCGTGCGCGTCGCTCCAGATGCCGGCGTCCTTCGCGGTGATCCGGCCGGCCGGGTTCACCGCGGTCGCCTCGGTCATGACGAGCGCTGCGCGTCCGATCGCGAAGGAGCCGAGATGGACGAGCTGCCAGTCGTTCGGCATCCCGTCATCGCAGGAGTACTGGCACATCGGCGCCACCCAGAGCCGGTGCGGCAGCGTCAGCGCGCCGAGGGTGATCGGTTCGAACAGTCTGGGTGGGATATTCGCCATCGCATCCTCCGTGGGGTGGGCGTCGAGCGCCCGTCGATTCCGGTGCAGCGAGGCGGATCAGACGATCCGCACCTCGCGTGCGATCAGTGTCTGCGCGAGGACGAACCTCGTCGGCACGGCACCGGTCGAGGCGAACGCCTCGGCCGCCGCCTGTGTCGCGAAGCCGATCGACGCCGCGACCTCGGGCAGGGTGTCGATCCGAGCCAGCCGTTCCCGGAGCAGCAGCGAGGCGCCGGGGTCGCGGCGGTCGACGGTGACCCCGAGCGACTCGGGTTCGTCGAGCGATGCCGCCCAGGCGCTCGCGGCGACCGGGTCGCCAGCGCCGAGCAGCCAGACCTTCCACGGCCATTCGGCGTGCGGGCCGTCCGCGTCGTACGCGCAGCCCGTGAGACCACTGAGGAAGTTCGGCTCGTCGGCGACGAGCCGGTCCGCGACGTCGGAGCGGAAGCCGGCCGTCGCGGCGTCGTCGTCCGCGAACCACAACTCGACGACCCCGTCGACGCCGCCCTCGGCTCCGCCGACGACGTGGTTCTGCAGGTAGCGGGTGACCCGCGGCAGGTCCTTCGCGATCACGGCGTGCGTGGTCGACCAGTAGTCGCCGAACTGCGCCGGGGTGCGGTCGTCGCGGCGACGCAGCAGGGTGATCCGCTTCGGCATCCTTCAGTCCTCCGGCACGAACAGGTCGACGTCGTGCTCGTCGGCGATGAACCACTCAGTGCTCGCAAGGAAATCCTCCTCGTGCTTGAAGAGCGCCGCAGCCGCTGGGCTGTCGAAGGCGATCGCGACGTCCTTCACCGAGTCGAACATGAGCTCGGCGATGCCGTCCCATGGCCACTGCTTGCGGTGGTCGATCGCGATGTTCTGCCGGTATCCGCGGATGCCGGGCAGCTTCGCGACGTAGGCCGGGTGCGCCGCGGTCCAGTGCCCGAGGAAGGTCTCGCGATCCATCCCGTCCTTGCGGCGGATGACCACCATGACCTTGACCACGATTCAGACCGGAGTCACGGCCTGGCGGCGAACCACCGGCGTCTTGGGTCGGCGCGAGTAGAGGTCCAGGCGGCGCGACAGATCGCTGCGGAGCTCGTCGCTGGGCACGACCGCTTCTACCGCGTTCGCGTCGGCGATCTTGAACACGTCGATGCCCTCGGCGTACTCGGCCTGCTTCGCCTTGACGAAGGCGGCACGCTCCTCGGGGTCCTCGATCGCCTGGATCTGGTTGTAGTACACGCCGTTGACCGCAGCGTCGGACCCCATCAGCGCGGGGCGCGCGGTCGGCAGGGCGATGACGGCGTCCGGGTGCATCGGCGCGCCGGACATTGCGAGATAGCCGCCCCCGTAAGCCTTGCGGACGAGGACGGTGATCCGCGGCACCCGGCATTCGGAGACCGCGAAGATCATCTTCGCGCCGTGCCGAATGATGCCTTCGCGCTCGACGGCGGAGCCGATCATGAAGCCGGCGATGTCGACGAGGAAGATGATCGGCACGTTGTACGCGTTGCAGATCCAGATGAACCGGGCCGCCTTGTCGGACGAGTTCGTGAAGAGGCTGCCGCCCATGTGGCTCGGCTGGTTCGCGACGAGCCCGACCGGCCGGCCGTCGATGCGGGCGAAGCCCGTGATGAGCTCCGGTGCGAAGAGCTCCTTGTACGGGAAGTAGCTGCCCTCGTCGACGAGCGACTCGATGAACTCCTCCATATCGAACACCTCGGCTTCGCGCAGCGGGACGATCTCGCTGAGTGCACGTCCGGGGCGCGGCGCGGCAGCCGCTGCGATCGGCGCGGGTTTCTCCCAGTTCGGCGGGAGGAACGAGAGCCACACCCGGATCGCGTTCAGCGCCTCGAGGTCGTCCTCGACGAGGACGTCGGAGAGCCCGGAGATGGTGGAGTGCATCTCCGCCCCACCCATCTCCTCGAGCGTCACCTTCTCTCCGGTGACCATCTCGGCGAGCCGAGGCGAGCCGAGGTAGGCGGTCGCGTTCCCGCGGACCATGATCGTCATGTCGCACAGCGCCGGCACGTAGGCGGAGCCGGCCGGGGAGGGGCCGAAGAGCGCGCAGACCTGGGGGACGCGGCCGGAGATCTGCACCTGGTTGTAGAAGATGTTCCCCCAGGCGTGGCGCCCGGCGAAGGACTCGAACTGCTCGTCGATACGGGCCCCGGCGGAGTCGAAGAGATAGACGATCGGGATGCCGGCGGCGACCGCGGTCTCCTGGGCGAAGGTGATCTTCTCGAAGGTCCGACTTCCCCAGGTGCCGGCCTTGACGCTGTAGTCGTTTGCTATGACACAGACCTTGCGGCCGTCGACGAAGCCGTAGGCGCAGACCACTGCGTCGCCGGGCAAGCCCTCGCTGTAGCGGGCCAGCAGGCCGTCCTCGACGTAGTCCTCGTCGTCGAAGAACAGCCGCAGACGGTCGCGGACCAGAAGCTTGCCGGACTCGAGGATCTTCTGGCGGCTCTTCTCGGATCCGCCGAGCCGCGCCCCGGCGAGCACCTCGGCGAGACGTTCGTGCACCGTAGCCGTGGCTTGGGCGTCTTCGGCCTGGCTCGTCATCATCGACCTCCGGATTTGCCTCTGCATTTATATGAACGAGTGTACGTTAGTCCATTGAACGACGATCGGCCAACGATCGCCGGCGACGAGGCCCGCGACGGAGGAGGAAGTGGAGACGATGAGCGACGATGCCGCGGTGGTCGGACGCAGGATAGCGTTCCCTGAGCACTACTGGGACGATCTGCAGGTCGGCGACGTCCTCGCCTCCACCGGCATCACGATCACCGAGGCGCACCTCGTCAGCTGGGCCGGGCTCACCGGCGACATCGTCGAGTTCCACATCAACAAGGACTTCGCTGCGGGCACCCCCTTCGGCGAGCGGATCGGACACGGCCCGCTCACCCTCTCGGTCGCGCTCGGCCTCACGACGCAGACCGGGTACTTCTCCAAGGTCGTCGCCTGGCTCGGACTCGACGCCGTCCGCGCCTCGAAGCCGGTGCTCATCGGCGACACCATCCGCGCTGAGGCGACCGTCCGCGAGACCCGCCCCACGCGCAAGGCCGGCAACGGCGTGTGGTCCCTCGACTACCAGGTGCTGAACCAGCGCGACGAGACCGTCATGACCTTCACCTCCGGCTTCCTTGTCGCGATGCGACCGGAATGACCGGACCGAGCCCGACCCCGAACAGGAGCCACGCATGAGCACGATCGCCACCCCGGCGTCCATCCTCCGCCCGACCCTCGCCGATCGGTTCGTTCCGCGGCGCGGGGTTCTCACCGACGTGCTGCTGATCGCGGCCGGAGTCGCGGTGACCGCCGGATTAGCGAAGGTCGAGGTTCCGATGTGGCCGGTCCCGATCACCGGGCAGACCCTTGCCGTCGTCCTCGTCGGCGCCGCCCTCGGCACCCGCCGCGCCACGATCGCCCTCACCGCCTACCTCGCCCTCGGCCTCGCCGGCGTCCCGGTCTTCGCCGATGCGATCGCCGGCCCCGCCTACGTGCTCCAGCCCTCCTTCGGGTTCATCATCGGCTTCGCCCCCGCCGCTGCTCTCATCGGCTGGCTCGCCGAACACCGCTGGGACCGCAAGCCCGTGCTGTCCCTGGCCGCGTTCGGCGCCGCCTCGATCATCCCGTTCCTCATCGGGGTGCCCTACATGGCCATCGTCCTCGGTGCGATGGGGCTGCCGAACGACCCGGAGACCATCCTCAGCCTCGGCGTCACCCCGTTCATCCTCGGCGGCGTCGTGAAATGGCTCGGCGCCGCGGCGCTGCTCCCCGCGATCTGGAAGCTCGTCGGCGTCGTCGACTCCCGTCGCGACGACGCCGACTGACGGCGCGGCGATGGCAGCGGTCACGGCGGCCGAAACGCGAAGCAGACGGTGCTCGGGCTGGAGCCGGTAGCGCTTGGCGCGATCCCGCGGCGGGATTCGTCCATCGATGGATTCAGCGACGGAGCCGCCACGGCGTGACGACCCCCCGGGCGGCGAATTCGGCGACCACGTCGCTCGCCGCCGCGGCGAGTTCGGCAAGGCGGTGCGGCCGGCCGCGCTTCAGGGGGACCGAGACGACGAGCGCGAGCCGGGTCGCCCGGGTGGCGCCGTCGAGGGGCACAGCGATCGAGTTCACGCCCGGCTCGGACTCCTGCACGGCACGGCACCAGCCGAGGCGTCGGATCGCGTCGAGCTCTGGGAGCAGACGGTCCATGGTCGCGATCGATTGCGGCGAACGGCGCAGCATCGGCGTCGGCATCAGCGCCTCGACCCCTTCGTCGCGCATCGCGGCGAGCAGCAGCTTCCCGGCGGCCATCGTGTTCGCCGGTGCGGTCATGCCGATGCGAAGCCCGATGTCGGCGCTGTAGGCGGAGCGGCGGCCGTCGACGACGAGCACGTGGTCGCCGGTGAGCACGGCGCTGTGCACTGACTCGCCGGTGCGCTCGCGAAGCGTCTGGAGCACCGGTCTGAGGCGCAGCCGCACGGCCGGATCGAGCGCCGGCACCTTGGACATGGCGAAGAGCGAACGCCCCGGAGAGTAGCCGCGACCGCTGCGACCGAGCACCGCGTACCCGGCTCGGGTGAGCGCGGTCATGAGCCGGTGCGCCGCGGAACGGCTGAGACCGAGGGCGGCGGCGACGTCGCCGATGGTGACCCGGTCCCGCTCGTCGAGCAGCTCGAGCGCGCCGAGCACCGCGTCGATGCCGTTGATCGGTGCTGGCCGGTCCGTTGCTCCTCGACTCATCGTCCCTCCTCGTGGGACAAATAATACGAACGACTGCTAGTTCATATCCATCTCGCCGGATACTGATGAGGTCGGAAGTACCGGGCCCGAATGGAGAGTCGACAACGTGAGGATCGTAGCGTTCGCATCGAACGGACGGCAGTCGTGGGGGGTCCTCCAGGACAGCGTCGTGCACGATCTCGGTGCCGTCACCGGGCTCGCCGGTCTCGGCGAGGCGCTCCGCTCCGGCCGCTACGAGGCCGCGCTCGGCGCGGTGGGCACCGCGCCGACGATCGAGCTCTCGCAGCTGCAACTCGACCCGCCGGTCGTCGACCCGCACAAGATCCTCTGCGTCGGCCTCAACTACGCCGACCACATCAGGGAGATGGGTCGCGAACTGCCGGCGAAGCCGGTCATCTTCACCCGCTTCCCCGACACCCTCGTCGGCAGTGGCGAGCCGCTCGTCGCGCCGCGGAACAGCACCAGATTCGACTATGAGGGCGAGTTCGCCGTCGTGATCGGAAAGGGAGGCCGGCATGTCGCCGCCGGGGACGCGCTCGATCACGTCCTCGGCTACACGATCATGAACGACGGCTCGCTCCGCGACTACCAGCGGCACACTGCGCAGTTCACCCCCGGCAAGAACTTCCCGCGCAGCGGCGCGCTCGGTCCGTGGATCGTCACCGCCGACGAGTTCGGCGAGGTCGGGCCTCAGCGGATCCGCACCTCCGTGAACGGCGTGACCGTGCAGGACTCCCGCCTCGAGGAGCTTGTCTTCGGCGTCGCCGATCTCATCGCTTATATCACGGAATGGACCGCGCTCGAGCCGGGCGATGTGATCGCGACCGGCACCCCCGGCGGCGTAGGCGACGGCCGCGAGCCGGCCCTGTTCCTCTTCCCCGGCGATGTCGTCCGCATCGAGATCGACGGCCTCGGAGCCCTGACCAACCCGGTCGCCGAAGAGGCGTAGCCGGGAATCATCAAGAGAAAGCAAGGAGAAGGAAATGAGCGAGACCAAACTCAAGAAGCTCAGCGTGCAGCGCAAGGACGAGTTGCCCATGGCGCCGGGCCAGACGCAGAACGCGAAGCGGTACTCCGGCGTGAGCAAGGAGAACACCGCGGTCAAAGACCTCTGGTTCGGCAAGGTCGTGACCGGTCCCGGCGAGATTTCCGACGCGCACCACCACGGTGAGGCGGAGACCGGCGGCTACGTGTTCAAGGGACACGGCTTCATCCGCTTCGGCGAGCGCTACGAGGAGATCGTGACGATGGAGGAGGGCGACTTCGTGTACGTCCCGCCGTTCGTCCCGCACATCGAGGGCAACCTCAGCCACACGGAGGAGCTCATCTGGCTCACCACCCGGAACCCGGACAACATCGT